>DATESH010000207.1:0-3543 GCA_035270965.1 Methanocorpusculum sp. | reverse complement strand
GCTCGGTACAGAGCATCTGCTCGGAGCGTTACAACGCATTTCCGGGAGGGACTCCTTGCACATGATATATTAATTCATGTTATAGGTAATAAAACCATATGCCGCTAAAAAAAAGGATGGTCAGTTCTTTTTGAACTGCGGCAGAATATCTGAAAATCATCATGAAAAAGGACAGGGGTTTATGCTGCTTTGGTAAAGTGAACCGCCGCGATACGCCACGCAATCTGCACAATTTCGCCGGGCACATACGTGTCCCCTGTCTGACGGAACGGGCAGATTACTGTGAAGATGCAGCCCGCATCCACTCTGACATTCAGAAATGCTCCCGACCGTTCCGCAGAAACCACTCTGCCCTGAACCGAAATCCTTCCATCCGGAACTTCCGTCTTTGACAGGGAGATGTCCTCGGCACGAAGCATAATCTGAACAATTCCGTCAGGAAAATGGGGTGCAGGACAGAACACGACCCCGCCCGAGACCGCACTTCCGTTTCTGACAACGCCGGTGAAAATATTCTGGATGCCGACAAACTTTGCCACCAACTCATTTACCGGGTGGTAAAACACCTCATCGGCTGAGCCGAACTGAACGAACGAGCCGTTCATCATCACGGCAACCCGGTCCGCGAGCCGCTGACCCTGGGTCTGGTCATGCGTATTGATGATGATTGTCGTCTTATTCACCCGGTTTTCGTGAAGAATCATCTCCTCGAGAACCCTGGTCGCGACCGGGTCGAGATTCGCCGTCGGCTCGTCGAGGAACAGAATCTCCGGTTTTGTCACGAGAACGCGTGCGAACGAAACCCGCTGACCCTCTCCTCCGGAAAGTGTCCGGCTGCTCCGGTGTGCATATTCGCTCATCCCCATATTTTCCAGGACCTCCGTGACCCTCTTCTTTGTTTCTTCGCGGGAAACAAACCGATAGGATAAGCCGAGAGCGATATTCTCTTCGACCGTTCTATCGAAGAGCACGGTCTTCTGGAAAAGCATTCCGAGCCGGTTTCTCAGGCGATGTGCCGAATGTTTCGTGACCTTTTCTCCGAACAGGAAGATTTCACCTTTGGATGCCGGCTCGATTGTATCCAGCATCCGGAGAAGCGTACTTTTTCCGGCACCGGACGGTCCGATTACCGCGAGAATCTCCCCTCTCTTCACCGAGAAGTTCAGCGGGTGAACGACCTCTTTTTTTCCATAGCTTTTTGCCGTGCCGCGAACGGAAATTATATCTTCAGTCATCTTTCATCCTCCCGTGATGGTGCTGGAGAATATTCACGCCGAGGTTTACCATCAAAGCAATCGTCAGCAGAATAATCCCAAGCGCGATGGACGTGGCAAACTCGCCCATTGATGTGTTCAGGGTAATCGCCGTCGTCAGTGTCCGGGTAAAGTGCCGGATATTTCCGCCGACCATCATGACCGCGCCTACTTCCGCGATCGCCCTGCCGAATGCCAGGACGACGGCCGATAAAATAGCATATTTCGCCTCACGGACCAGGGTCATCAGCGCCCGGTATGCCCGTGCGTTGAGTGCCATGATTGTGTATTTCATCTCTTTATCCAGACCGGAAAGTGCGGCTATGGTTAATCCGACGATTAAGGGCGAAACCAGAACGACCTGTGCAATTATCATTGCGTTGGTCGTGTACAGGAGTTTCAGGGGGCCGAGAGGTCCCGAATTCGATACAAGGAGGTAGACGAGTAATCCGACAATCACGGTCGGCAGAGCATACAGGGTCTGTATGATATTGATGACAGCGCGTTTTCCGCGGAACTCGTAATAATAGATGAGGGCGCCTAATGGAATTGCAATCAAAGCCGCGACAAGCGTTGCAATCATGGAAACATACAGACTTCTGCCGGCGATTTCCATAATCTCCGGATTCATCGTGATGATGAGCTGTATTGCTTCCAGAAATCCGTCGGTTATCTCACCCATGTGTATCTATCCTATGTTGTGTAAATAAAAAAAAAGATGGAATTGATAGTCTTATGCAGTCGGAATGACTACAGGGGTTGTGCTGTCAATGTTGAATGGCGGAAGACTGCTGTTTACCAGAGTGTTCATCGGGGTAAAGAGTGCTTTGCCATAGGTTTCAACACCGAATGCGCCAATGAAGTTCTGACCGTCTTCAGAGATAAGCCAGTTAGTGAATGCGGTTGCATCCTTAACATTGGTGTTCGGGTATTTTGCCGGGTTGATGGTCATGACAGTGTATCTGTTCAGAAGGGTGGTTCCCTCGTCAATGATAACTTCGAGTGAAAGGTTGTTGTTCTTCTTGTAGGTAAGGTAGGTTGCTTCATCTGTGAGGATGTAGGCGCCAAGCTGGCCTGCAGTAGTCAGGGAGTCTCCCATACCTGCACCGGTTTCTTTGTACCATGGACCGGATCCGGTGATCTGGGCAGAGTAGTTGAATCCGGCTGATTTCCAGATATTCTTCTCTGCTGAGTGGGTACCTGAGTTGTCACCGCGTGAGATAAAGGTGATTCCCTCGGTTCCTGCATCTCCAAGTTCCTTGAGTCTGGTAACTCCTTCTTCAGGGGTCATACCTGCAATTCCTGCCGGGTCATCAGCCGGACCGACTATGACAAAGTAATTGTATGCAATACCTCTGTGGTTTACACCATAACCATCAGAGACAAAGGCTGCTTCCTGGGACGGAGAGTGGACAAGTAATACATCGACATCGCCGTTCATAGCAGAAGCAATTGCTTTTCCGGTACCTTGTGAGGTAATCAGAAGGTCGACATTGAACTTTTCAAGATAATAATCCTGGACTGCGTCAAGAAGTCCGGTATCATACAGCGAAGTGGTTGTCGCAATTTTTAGTTGGGTGGGTTCTGTCTGTTCCTCACTTACACATCCTGCTGCACAAATGACTGCAAGCAGAATGAGAAAAACACCAAACACGCTTAATACTTTTTTCATACGGATTTACATATCTCCGGCATACCATAAAAATCAATCTGATGTTAATTTAATCAATTAAATCTATTTAACATGGTTGTCATGGATGATTAAGGGTTTATTCTTGTTATTTTCCCACATATATTTGTTTTTTTACAAAAAATGCAGATAAATGTCTGATATAATCGTGTGAATCAAAAATGACCGGTTTTGGTCATGTAACCCTCAGGAAATATTGGCTGGCGCATATCATGGTGAAAATATCACAAAAAAGAGATTTTGAAGAGTATGTTTTTGAGATTCACTCACTGAAAACAGATTAATATACGTAAATTATGCCGGAGGGATTCAGATAGACATTGATGTCTTCTTTGATGATTCCGTCGGCGATTTTTTCCGGCACGGCGGTTATCACCCGGTTCATCAGTGCGCCGGTATCATACTGGACCTTGATGTTGATCTGGCGTGCGGCTTTGTAAACCAGAAAGACCTCCCGGGTAAGTTCGCTTCCTGCGGAAAGTGTGCAGACAAGAGTTGCCTCCAGTGAATAAATGTATTCCAGTGCTTCTTTTGCGAGCCGGATATTATCATTTGCTGATTTTTCAATCAGACTGATATTTGAGCGGGTGGTCTGAAGTT
>DATESH010000206.1:0-2164 GCA_035270965.1 Methanocorpusculum sp. | reverse complement strand
CAATGGCACATTCAGAGGATTCCAATTATCCTTTGTTGCCGGAAAAGCCGCTCTTGAATATCTGCTGGCAGAAAATGTCGAAGCAGAAACTGTTCGCAAAGGAAAGATTGTCGCTGAATTCTTAACGGCAAATATCCCGAAAATTGCATCAGATATAACCTATCGCGGTCTCGGTCTGATGTGGGGCATTGATTTCGGCAAATATCCTCCGGCAGTTGCACAAAAAATCCGGTGCCTCTGCTATGATAATAAGGTTATTCTCGAATTATGCGGAAGAGAAGATACCGTCGTGAAATTACTGCCGCCATTGACAATCGATGACGCCACATTAAATAAAGGGCTTGAAGTAGTGCGTAAAGCAATAATTCAGGCACTTGCCTGATTTTTTTTACCTTTTTATTTACTGCCCGTGCCTTTGATCAGCGGAGCCTTCAAAAAAGTGATTATGCTGTTTTTATACAAACAGCATTATCAGAATGCACATGGCTGTGATTTGGAATGCCCAGACCGCAGCGCCGAATGGAAGCAGTTTTTTACCGACTGAAAGTGTATCTTTCAGATTCATTGACAGCCCCACCCCTGCCATCGCTATTGTTAAAATGGTCACAGAAATATTCGTTATTGCCATCTGAATCGCTTTTCCCGGTTCATAATAGAAATAAATCACCAGGCTCATCAGAACCGCCATTATAACGAACAATATCAGAAATCCCTGAATCCTGGCTTTCTCTGCAGGACAGGACCCGGTCGCCGCTTTCTTCTGGCGTCTGCAGTACATCCAGCCAAATACCCCTGCAACTACGACCAGCATGCCGACCCGGAACATCTTATATGCCAAAGCCATCGCACCGACATCGGAGCCGGTCATTGACTGGTACAGATCTGCCGCCGGAATGACATTGCCGATTTCATGCAGAGTTCCGCCGATAAAAACTGACGCCTGCGTCGGACTCATTAAAAGAAAAGATGCAATTACCGGAATGACAAACACTCCGATGATTCCAAGGAAACTGATAACACCTACAACCGCATCGACATATTTCTTTTCGGCATTGATTACCGGCGCAACAGACAGCGTTGCGGAAACTCCGCAGATTCCTGTCCCCGTCCCTGTCAGGACTGAAGCATCCCAGGGAAATTTAAAGCATTTCCCGATAAGCATTGCGAAAAGCAGTAACGATGCCAGAACGCAGAGGATAATGATGAGTCCGACAAGCGAACCGGTCATCAGAACATCATAGGTTACCCGTGCGCCCATCAGGATGATAGCGATACGCAGGATGTATTTCCCGGCGTATGCTCCTCCCGCATTGAACATTTCAACATTGATAAATATGCAGATAACAAGAGCAAGGACGATTGGTCCGACTTTTGAAAGGAGATAAAACACCGGATTGTCACTGAACAATTCTGCCGGAAGAATCCGGAACCCCCCTTCCCACAGTGTCCCCCGCGTGAGGAAGTATGAAACGAGGGCAGCAATAATACAGATGAGAATCCCGGGAATCAGACCCGGATGGAACCGGAAGTAATCCCTGAAGTCTTCCAGATATGAACTCATATACTGATGTAGTCCCTGTACTCGATAAGAATTTTGAAACTGATGTTTTCCTCTCACTGACTGGGAATGCTGAAATTAACGGAATTTTAGCCTGCCTGAGAGTATAATAATGTCTGAAAGACAGAGCTTCTGTGTGTTTAGAGAAAATAATTGATTTAAAAAAAAACGATGCTGAGATTCATCTTCCGGATATGTCATACCAGGCGCATGTCCGGCAGAAAAACACCTGAAAAAAAGGTATGAACCATGGACCGATTTGATTCCCATATTACATTGCTTAATTTTCTCTGAAAAGAAATAGGTTAGTGAATGATGATAGAAACCAGGCGGCTGCTTCTCCGGAAGATTGTGCCATCCGATGCCAAAGATATGTTTGCTTATTCCCGGGGACCGAATACCGGTCTGAATGCCGGATGGAAACCTCACGAATCTCTCGAAGAAACGCAGGATACTATAAACACATTTTTTCTTAATCAGGAAAGTGTATTCGGGATTGTCCTGACAAAGACCAATACACTGATTGGTTCCATTGGCCTGATCAAAGACCCTATGCGTGAAAACGATTCCACACGGATGCTTGGATACGATATCGGGGAAGACTAC
>DATESH010000205.1:0-2722 GCA_035270965.1 Methanocorpusculum sp. | reverse complement strand
TACTTCATGGGATACATTAACCAATCGCAGCCACATATTCAGAGATGCCCGGAGAGCCGATGCCTCCTCTGCCTCCACAAAAAGAGTGATGGAAGATTCATCTTTTGTGAGCCGCACATTGGCTTTTTCGCCCGGATCCCTCCCGGTTTCCGGGGCTAATATTTCATATAGTTTTTCTGCAAACGGGGTTTCAAAGACAAAACATGCCGTATGGTTCATACCATAACCTGCAGAACATACTGTTTTTTCTGCGTACCGCAAAAAACTATGGGTCCGTCGGCTTTCTCGTCGAATGTGATCGGAACATGGGGTGACAGGAAATTAAAGAGTTCCTGTTCACGGGTCACGAATCCTTTATTGAACACACCGGTCCGTTCGGTTTCCTTCACGTTGGTAATCAGCATGGAAAAAACAATATCGCCATTTATCATCAGGTCAAAAACCGGACCTTTCAGTTTTGAACCTGACAGAAAAATAATTTTGGGATCATTGGACCCCATATCACGAATTCCTGTTTTTCCCCGCTGAACGTATTGAAAGCCCAGGGCAAAGGCAATCTCCTTTGCGATTTTCCGGACTTCCGGTGCCGGTTTGCGCGATGAAGTAACAATGGTCATCTGGCTTTCAGTACTTTCGTGCCGGCCCCTCGGGCTTTGAAAAGAATGCGGTGACCGCAGTATGGGCAGCGGACATTCGTATCAATCTCGACCGTCTGTTTACAACGGGCGCACTTATAAGCTACCATCGGGATTATACCTCTTTGGTCTCAATTGCACGGAGAACAACCTTAAGGTTTGCCGTCTGCGGGACGTAGGCTCCGCCTGCGTATTTGTATCCGCATTTCTTGCATTCCCAGATGCCTGTGCCGATACGTTTTACTGCGATGGTATCGCACATCGGGCAGAGGTGCTTTGCGCGGGAAATCTTTTCGCTGTCATTAACCATCTTACGGCAGAAACGGCCGTATCTCACGCCAAAACGTCCGGCACTACCGGTTACGCGTCCTTTTGCTGCATGATTTTTCTTTGTTGCCATTTTTTATTCCTCTGGAAATATCTAGTAATATTCGTTCTTAGTTGTTTTAATAGTATGCGTCACTCAAGGATCTTCAGTTCCGCGTCGCCTTTCGCTGCGGCGTTTGCCAGATTGAAGAATTCCTCCTGCATTCCGGCCGGAATGGTGACAATGCAAATCCAGGATCCGTCGTTCTGCCACTCGTTTTTGTCCATAGTGACATATGCCGCGCCGGAGATTGCCGCATAGGCTTTTGCTGCAAAGTCCATCGGGAACCTGACGGCAATTTTCTTCTCTGCGAATCTTATCGGGAGAATCGGACGGAGTGCTTTAACTGTCTCTTTCACCAGTTCATCTACTGATTTGAACGGATCATAATTGACTCTGACCTGTTCAAGTGCCAGTTCAATTCTTGTCATCGGGTGGGGAAGACCGGTCTGCGGGTTTATCGAATTTCTTGCGATATAGGTAATAACCCGTTTGCGCTTTTCTTCAACGAGATGGCGGCGCTGTTCGGTAGTAAGGTGGATTTCGCCTTTCAGAATAATCTGTTTTGCAATTACCTCGAACTCAGTTGTTTTGAATGCTTTTTCTAAATCCTCATCAGGAGACTTGTCTCCGTGCGAGGCATTTTCATACACATTCTCTGTTGCGACAACGTCTCCGATGGGAAACTCCTCACCGTGGCGCATCTTATCTGCAAGTTCCGGGTCGACTAATAATTCAAACTTCAGTCCGTGTGTTTCCAGACGGGCTGTAACTGCATCATCAAGGGAAATCATAAGGTAACCTCACTCTTTTTTCGCAGGTGTCGTCTTTGAAAATTTGGCAACCGCTGCTTTTACTTCATCTGCATTCAGTTTCCTGAACGAGAGAACCGTTCCATTTGCTTCGGCGGGTGAATCGGCCGCTTTTGCAGCACGTTTCTTCGTGTAATCTCCTGCGATACCGATTTCTACGGTATTCATGTCGAACTTACCCTCAGTTGCTGTGTAAAGTGCTTTCAGACCGAGATGTACTGCTTCTTCTGCAGAGAGAGTCTCTTTGTACTCTTTTTCAAAGAGTTTCATGACCGCTGGTCTGCCGATTCCGATACCCGTCGCTGAATACTCAAGAAGAGTTCCCGACGGATCGGTTTCGAAGAGATGGTAGTGTGTGCCGTTTGGAGATGTATCGACACCGGCAATCAATAATGCTGTTCCGTAAGGACGTGCCCCGCCGAATAATGTGTACGTCTGCATATGGTCGCAGAGTTTCTTTGCAAGGGTCTGAATATCGATCGGTTCGCCGTAACTGACCCGGTTGACCTGTGCCTCTATTCTGGCACGGTCAACCAGGATACGTGCATCCCCGACAAGACCTGAGGAGGCAACACCGATATGCTCATCAATTTTGAAAATTTTTTCAATTGACGATGATTCGAGAAGGCGGGAATTTACCCGTTTATCTACAAGAAGTACAACCCCCGATTTGCATTTGATACCAACCGCAGTTGTCCCCCGCTTCACTGCTTCGCGGGCGTATTCAACCTGATACAGACGTCCGTCGGGAGAAAACATCGTGATTGTACGATCATATCCGCCCATTTGATATTGTTGTGGTTGCATTTTTACTCCTTAATTATATCATCTCTTGTTAGATATCTGTGTGCATTATCTTTTGAAAGATTATCAATCTTCTTACCTGAGCACAAATAACCCGGGAATGT
>DATESH010000204.1:0-5155 GCA_035270965.1 Methanocorpusculum sp. | reverse complement strand
CTATGGAAGACATATCCCCTTCAAACAGTTCATGGAGGAAGTCCATGCGATTGGGGCTGCTCTTGTGCAGCATGGAGTGAAAAAAGGCGACTTTGTCACTATTTTTCTGCCGAATATCCCTCAGGGAATAATAGCGATTTATGCTGTCAACAGGATAGGGGCAATCTGCAATATGGTTCATCCTCTTTCCGCAAAGGAAGATATCGACTATGCCATCAATCTGACCGGGAGCAAAGTTGTTCTCGCCTGTGAGGTGAGTGAAGGTCATCTCTCCGGAAAAGACATTCAAGTAATCCGCTGTACAACATCCGGATATTTTCCGTCCAGCCTGAAAGGATTCATCCTCGATAAGGGATTCCGGTTTGCGATGCGTAAATTTCCGAAAGCCGGGGACGTGACAAAACTTACCCTCTGGAATGATTTCCTTGCCGAAGGAAAGAAACTCATCATGGATGGTTTTGTCCTGCCTGCCGATGATGTCAAACCGGATGACACTGCTATAATCATGTATACCGGAGGTACGACCGGTGCTTCGAAGGGTGTCATGCTCTCGAACTATGCTGTCAACTCAATGTCAATTCAGCTTCTTCTCGACATTGGCATTGGTAAAACAGAAGTCGGAGACGGGTTCCTTGCCCTCCTGCCGATTTTCCACGCATTTGGTCTCGCCGTTTCTGTTCATGCCCCGCTCATCTCCGGTATGAAAGTGGTCATTATCCCCCGATTTGATCCGAAGGGATGTGCACAGCAGATTTTTTCCGAGGATGTTCTGTTTATTCCGGGCGTTCCTGCCCTTTTTGAGCGGATGTATCCCTACTTTGAAGGGAAAGATCTCTCCAGGATGAAGCTGATGTGCAGCGGAGGAGACCGTGTTTCCGAGGAACTTGCCAATAAATACAATGCTCTTCTGAAAAAATCCCATGCCGACATCCTTTTCCGGACCGGATACGGTCTGACCGAAGCCTGCGGAGTCTGCTCTCTTGTGGCAAACGAATATGACAGGCTTCCGACAGGATGTGTGGGAAAGCCGGTTACCGGAACGAAGGTCTGTGTGGTAAAACCGGGAACCACCGAGGTCGTGCCTGACGGCGAGGAAGGAGAACTTTGTTTCATCGGACCTTCAGTGATGAAGGGCTATTATAAGAACGAAGATGCTACAAAGGACGTGCTTCGTTTCCATGCGGATGGTCAGGTATGGCTTCACACAGGCGACCTTGTTGCTATCAGAAAAGACGGGAACATCTGTTTCCGTTCAAGGTACAAGAGACTCGTGAAAGTGAACGGCTATAATGTTTATCCGACCCTTATCGAAGAGGCAATGCAGAACCACCCGGATGTCAGGCTGGTTTGTGCCGTCTCGACCCCGTGGAAGCAGGACCGGAAGATCAAACTATATGTTGTTCCGGAAAAGCCAATCGGATCGTTTGATGCGGCAGATGAAGAAAAAATATTAATCAAGTATGCTCAGGGTCTGATGAATCACTGGAGCATGCCGGTTAAAGTAGAATTTGTTCAGAGTCTTCCCATGACCAAATTCAATAAAGTAGATTACCGTTTACTCGAAAAGCAGGAGCTTGCACGGGTCAACGAAAAGAAACAGGAGTAATAACATGTCACGTTCGGTTTATCGAAACGATGCAAAAACAGAACTGGAATACACCGATGAAACGAAACAGTCTATGTATTCCATGCTCACCTATGGTATTGAGTATGCGGGTCGTCAGGCTATCGCAGTTCAATACTTTGACAATAGAATCACCTATGGGGAACTGTCTGATCAGATTAATGCCTGTGCAGCAGGTCTGCTTGCACGCGGTGTGAAAAAAGGTGACTTTATCACCATCTTCCTCCCGAACATTCCGCAGTGCATTATCGCGGTTTACGCAGTAAACCGGATTGGTGCGATCTGCAATATGGTCCACCCTCTTTCGACTATGGCAGAAATAAAAAATGCTGTTGATTTGACAGAAAGTAAACTCATTTTCACGTTCGAACTCAACGAAGGCCTCGCTGCCGGTATGGATATTGATATTGTCCGGTGCAGAACGCCTGGCTACTTCCCAAAAAATCCCAAGGGATTTGTGATGAAGACCGTGTATTCCTACTCGGTCAGGAAATCAGCGAAGGCATCGGCACGAATTTCCGAGTGGTCAGACCTCCTGACCGAAGGTCAGAAGAATCTGCTGACAAAACCTCTCCCGCCCTGCGATGTAAAAGCAGACGACACGGCGGTAATCATGTACACAGGCGGAACTACCGGACCTGCCAAGGGTGTCATGATTTCCAACTGGTCGGTGAATTACGTCACGACCCGTCTCCTTCTCGAGAATGTGACCCACACAGCCCATATCGGAGACGGATTTCTGGCCATCCTTCCGCTGTTCCATGCGTTCGGTCTTGCGGTCTGTATCCAGGCCCCGCTTTCATCGGGTATGCGGGTCATGCTTGCGCCCCGTTTCAATGATAAGGAGTGCAGCAACCTTCTTCTGAAAGAGAAGGTGGCCTATGTGATCGGCGTGCCCGCCATGTATGAACGGATGTATCCTCATCTGAAAGGGCATGACCTTTCCTTCATGAAACATGTGGTCTGCGGAGGCGACTGGGTGAGTCATGACCTGGCATACCGGTACAATGATATTCTTGGTAAGGACAAGGGTGGAGCGGAGTTCCGTCCTGGCTATGGTCTGACCGAAGCCTGCGGAACATGTTCCCTTACGAAAAATCAGTATCATGCTTTCCCTGAAGGATGTGTGGGTATTCCGGTCGAAGGAACGGATATCTGCCTCGTGAAACCCGGAACAAGCGATTCCGTGCCGGAAGGTGAAGAAGGAGAACTGTGTATCTCGAGTCCGTCACTGATGAAAGGATACTACAAAAATCCCGAGGCAACGAATGATGTTCTCAAAGTCCATGCAGACGGACGACTTTGGCTCCATACCGGGGATATGTTTGTCATCGGCGAAGAGGGCAATCTCTGTTTCAGATCACGGATTAAACGCCTGGTCAAGGTGAACGGGTATAATGTTTATCCTCCGCTGATTGAAGCATCAATCGAGGGATGTCCAATCGTGGCAAAGGCATGTGCAGTCGGGTTCAAATGGCGGGATGACCGGAGAATCAAGCTTTATGTGACGCTTAAACAGAAGATGGATCCGGTGGAGGCAGAGAAGCAGATTCTTGCCTATGCAAACGAGCACCTGAATCACTGGAGTGTTCCAAAGGCGGTCGTCATTCTTGATGAGATGCCGATGACGAAGATGAACAAGCTCGATTATATGAACCTGCAAAATAAAGAATAACTTTTTTTTTTTGAGCGTGAATTATTACCGTTTCTCCTGCGCTCAGCTCCTCTTTTTGGATATCATACATATTCAGTTGCTGGATATCATTTTTATGACCACCAGCAATATATTCCTTCCATCTCAAATGATAATAGCTTATGAACCCCCGGATATATCGGAACAACTCCATCACAAAATTAGAGTATACTGAGGAGACGAAACAGTCCCTATATACCATGCTATCCTACGGTGCAAATCACGCAGGACCGGACGCAACCGCAATACAATACTTTAATAATCGTATTTCTTATGCAGAATTCATGGAGATGGTGCATGCCTGTGCCGCAGCTTTTCTTACACATGGTGTGAAAAAAGGCGACTTCGTTACTATTTTCCTCCCAAACATTCCACAGTGCGTAATTGCCGTTTACGCAATCAACAGGATCGGTGCCATCTGCAATCTTGTCCATCCCTTATCAACTAAGGAGGAGTTCCGTTATGCGGTTAATCTCACAGAATCCAGATACATTCTTACCTTTGAACTTAACGAGGCACACTGTTCTGATTTCGGTGTGGAAGTAATCCGCTGCAGGACACCGGAATATTTCCCGAAAGGTCCGAAAGGACTCATCATGAAAACGGTTTACAATCATTCTGTACGTGACTCGAAAAGGACCACTTCTAAAGTGACCGAATGGACCGAGTTCCTGAAGGAGGGGAAGGAAATTCTGAAAACCAATCCCCTGCCGCTCCATGAAGGCAAGCCTGAAGAAACTGCTGTCATTATGTACACCGGTGGAACGACCGGACCTGCGAAAGGTGTCATGCTCTCAAACCGGTCCGTTAATTTCCTTGCAAGTCAGCTCATCTACGACTTCGTTAACGGGCTTCCGCACATAGGAGACGGATACCTCGGTATCCTCCCGGTGTTCCATGCCTTTGGTTTGACGGTATGTATTCATGCACCGCTCTCGTCAGGTATGCGGATTGTACTCTCCCCGAGATTCAACGCAAAAGAATGTGCCCGCCTTATAGCGGAGGAGGAAATATCATTCATCTGCGGCGTTCCGGCGATGTATGAGCGGATGTATCCGTATCTCAAAGAGAAGCGGCTCACCGGCATCAAAGCGCTGGTCTGCGGCGGTGACAGGGTCTCAATCGACCTTGTTGACCGGTATAATGTCATTCTCGGGAAAGATCTGGAGGGTGGTGCCGAGTTTAAACCCGGATACGGAATCACAGAAGCCGGCGGGGCATGTGTCATTACAGGCAGCAATTATACTGACTTAAAAGACGGAAGTGTTGGCGTCCCGCTCAAAGGAATAGAGGTCTGTGTCGTGACTCCGGGAACGACTGACCCTCTCCCGAATCCGGAAGAGGGTGAACTTTGTATGCTTGGACCGGCTGTCATGAACGGATACTACAAAAACCCCGAAGAAACCGCAGTTGTTCTAAGGATGCATCAGGATGGCCGTGTATGGCTCCACACAGGGGATATTGTCTCCATTGGGGAAGGGAACATCATTAATTTCTGCTGTCGATACAAGAGAATGGTCAAGGTGAACGGATACAATGTCTACCCCCTCATCATCGAAACAGTGATGGAAAAATGCCCGATCATCTCCCAGTCCTGCGCAATGGGCGTCCCATGGAAAACCGACACGAGAGTCAAACTCTATGTCACCCTTAAGCAGAAGATAGACCCTGAGATGGCTATAAAAGAGATTCTCTCCTTTGCAAAGGCAAATCTGAATACCTGGAGTGTGCCGATATCCATTTCAATTCTGGAATCGATGCCTCTTACCAAAATGAATAAAACCGATTATAAGGCACTTGAAAAACAGAATTGAATACCTTCTTTTTTAATCATAATC
>DATESH010000203.1:0-2321 GCA_035270965.1 Methanocorpusculum sp. | reverse complement strand
TCTGCCGAGAGAATGGATCTGTCCACATGACTTTCTGCAGCGAAGTGGACGACATAATCTATGTCATAGGACTGGAAGAGACCGTTTACAAGATTTTTATCACAGATGTCGCCTTTGATGAAGGTATAGTCAGGATTGTTTTCAATTGCTTTGAGATTTTCCGGATTCCCGGCATAGGTGAGCTTGTCGAGGTTGAGAATCTGAATGGTGTTCCCGTAATTTTTGAACATCCATCGGATGAAGTTCGTGCCGATGAAACCGCAGCCTCCGGTTACGAGATAGGTTTTCATAAAAATCCCTTCTGTTTGTCCTCTAATAAAGAGAGGATGTACTGACCGTATGCGGTCTGTGCCTGTGCCTCACCCAGTTTTTTAAACTGGTCATCATCGATGAACTTGCGGCGCCAGGCAATCTCCTCGATACAGGAGATGTAATATCCCTGCCGCTCCTGGATAATCTCGACATACTTACCTGCAAGCAGCATATTCTGCGGCGTTCCCGTGTCAAGCCATGCCATTCCCCGTCCCATGATGATGGCATGAAGTTTACCCTGCTTTAAGTATTCATTGTTGACGGCAGTGATCTCGATCTCCCCGCGGGCAGAGGGTTTGACATTTTTCGCAATCTCTACAACATTGTTATCATAAAAGTAAAGACCGGGAACTGCGTATTTGGACTTCGGTACTGCCGGTTTTTCTTCGAGGGAGAGTACTTTGCCCGAGATATCATATTCCACAACGCCAAATGCCGAAGGGTTTGCCACGGGGTAGCCAAATATCGTTGCTCCGATTTCGGTGTTCAGGGCTTTGCTGAGAATTTTAGTGAAGCCCTGACCATAGAAGATGTTATCTCCCAGTATGAGACAGACACTGTCCTTCCCGATGAACTCTTCACCGAGGATGAAGGCTTCTGCAAGTCCGTTCGGGGCATCCTGAACTTTGTAGGAGATGGATATCCCGAGTTTCGATCCGTCACCTAATAGATGCTTATAGGCTTCAATGTCTTCGGGTGTGGAGATGATGAGAATCTCTCTGATGTTTGCGAGCAACAGGGTTGCCAGAGGATAATATACCATCGGCTTATCATAAATCGGGAGCAGCTGTTTTGACACAGCCATGGTGATCGGGTAAAGGCGGGTTCCATGTCCGCCTGCAAGAATTATGCCTTTCATTTCAGCTCCTCACTCATCGTGTTTTGGGAATGCCGGATGCAAAGCTGAGCTTCAGCAGTTTTTACCAGGTCATTTTGTGGAAGCCCGGAGATTTCGGAATCTAAAACTTCCATGGTATCAAACACCGGCAGGAGCATATCTTCGCCCGTGTCCGAATAAACCCTGAAGGTATTCAGAATCTGATCCATGATCTCTTTTAATTCTGGTTTCGTATCGGCAGCAGCGTTTACCCGCAGGATTACCTGGCGTAATGTTCCATAAGCTGACTGCGGGACCTCATCTCCTTCGAAATATGACGGAGTGGCGGAGATTACTCCGGGAATCCCGGATATGGCTTCTAAACCGATGATCTGACCAATCACACCGATTTTTGCTAAAAATGTGACATTACATGCATATTTACTGAATGCGGGATTTACCAGAGGGGAAAGGTCGATATTACTCATCCTGCCGGTTAATGCATAATGGGTCATTGATTCCAGTGGGTTGAAACCACATATATCTGCAAGAATGTGATATTCCAGACTTCCGGTTAATCGGAATCCCATCTCATAAAAAACGCAATTGCCTTCATCCACAACTGCCTGCATAAATATCATGCCGTCTGTCAATCCGATGGAATGAAACATATCTGTAACACGTTCATTCAGGTGATCGATATATCCTGTTAAGTATTTTGAGGGGTAGATATAGCCAACAGGAAGAGGAATAACACCGTCCTGACTATATTTTATGTGTCGGTCCGCCATTGCCGACAACATGATCTTTCCATCCTGCAGGATATAGAAGATGGTGGCTTCTTTTCCCGTTTTGTAATAATGTTCTACAATGAACTGCTTTCCATCCGGATTATCAAGAGCAGTCTGCAGTTCTTTCTCTGTATTACATATGGAGATACCAGTGCCGCTGCTTCCGTCTATCGGTTTAACAAGCACGGGATATTTTACCTGACTTAAGGAGGATGATTTTTTCTGTGAATCAATCGGATATTCCTCGGGAACCGGAACATTATGTGCTTTGCAAAGATCTTTGAACTTCTTTTTATCTGAGCAGATATCCCATTGTTCCAAAGTGCAATAACAGGGAAAATCAAGCCTGCTGCATAATTGAATCATCTTTTTGATGTTGAATTCATGAATGCCGGCAAATA
>DATESH010000202.1:0-7078 GCA_035270965.1 Methanocorpusculum sp. | reverse complement strand
GACCATATACGATACACGTGCAAAGGTGTATGAAGAGCTGCCGGTTGGTATGAATAAACAATATTCTCAAAAAGCACGTAGAGCTAAAGGTCTTATTCAAGCAACTCTGGCAAACATGAATCTCCTTAAGATGAAACGTCCCTTCTCAAGAATATATTACCCCCTGCGAATTTTTATGTATGTGATTACGCCCACATTATTTTTTATCGGTTCAACTGTGTTTGCAATCGGACTTATATTTGTCTCTCCAATTCTCCTCTTGATATTACTACTGATGGTCGCTTTGTTTAGTATTCTGTGGAAAGGAAATCTACTAACCTCATTTATTATAAATCAAATATATCTAATGGCAGGTCTCTATTCCAGACGCAAAGACGCGGTCATATGGGAAAGCACCTCAAAAAAAGTAGGGGAGTAACTCACTCCACAGTCACACTTTTTGCCAGATTTCTCGGCATATCAACATCATTGCCAAGTGAGACTGCTGTCTGATAGGCAAGTAACTGTAAAATAACGGATGACAGGACAACAGCTCCGTATTCTGAAACCGCAGGCAGAGGAATACATACATCAGCGACGTCTTCCAGATCCTTGTCACATTTTTTTCCGATTACAATAATCGGTGCATTGCGTGCTTTAATCTCTTTTAAGTTTGACATCATCACTGGATAAACACAGTTTGAAACACACGTGCTTATAACCGGAGTCTTTGGAGAAAGCAATGCAAACGGTCCGTGCTTCAGTTCGCCGGCGGCATATCCTTCTGCATGGATATAGGAAATCTCCTTCATCTTGAGTGCTCCTTCCAAGGCTATCGGGTAGAACAGTCCTCTTCCTATGTAAAGAAGAGTTGTGGCATTTTTACATAAATCAACCGCTTTGGACAAATCTGTGGAGAGTATTTCTGGAAGATATCGTTTAATCTCGGATAATTCCGTTTCGAGCTTATGATCAGACAGGAGATTTACTATCTGCAGGAATGCGGCAACCTGGGATGTGAACGATTTCGTTGCGGCTACACTCATTTCGGGTCCGGCTCTCGTATATAGAACTGAGGAGGCAACTCTTGTAATGGTACTTCCAAGGACATTTGTTATTGCAAGTGTCTGTGACCCGCGATCTTTTGCCAGCTTCAAAGCTGCAAGGGTGTCTGCCGTTTCTCCCGACTGTGACACACCGATTACCAAATCAGTGAATGTTGTTGGGAAATACTTGAACTCGGATGCAAGTATGACTCTGGTCGGGATGTGACAGATTCCCTCCATCAGATAGGAAAAAATCATAGAGGAATTTGCGGAAGTTCCACAGGCTACTACCGTAATGGAATGGGCATTTCGGATCATTTCCACTGCTTCTGATCTGGATTTGATGGAAGACAGCGTATTTGCAAAAACTTCCGGTTGTTCAAAGATTTCTTTGAGCATATAATGTGGATATCCACCTTTTTTTGCTTCATCCGCGTTCCACTCGATCTCCGAGATACTGCGGGATACGCTCACCCCCATATTATGAATTGTGAAACTATCTCTGGTTATTTCGGCTACATCACCATCTTCGAAATACACTGCCTTTCGTGTGTAATCCAGCAGAGGAAGAGCATCAGATCCCAGAACATACTCCCCGTCGCCAACTCCCAGAACAAGAGGACTTCCTTTTCTGGCAGCAACAAGCGTATCTTCCCCCTCGGTAATTACCAATAAGGCATAGGAACCTTTGAGTATTGGTAAGATACTTTCAACCGCTTGAAAAAGATTTCCCGTGTAATGTTCTGCAATCAGATGAGGAATGACTTCCGTATCTGTATCCGAAGCAAAAACAACACCACGTTCCTCAAGTCCGCGTCTGAGTTCCGCGTAATTTTCTATGATTCCATTATGAACCACTGCTATTTTCTTTTTTGTGTCGAGATGCGGATGGGCATTTTTTTCACTTGGAACTCCGTGCGTCGCCCAGCGTGTGTGCCCGATTCCAATGACTCCTTTCAGATGATTGGATGATGTCACGGAGTCTGAAATTTTTCCAACATGCTTGTAGACTGAAAGTGATGGTGAAAGAGTGGCTATTCCATATGAATCATACCCCCTGTACTCTAAGCGCATAAGACCTAATCTACAGACTTCTGCAGCTTCACGATAACCGATATACCCCACAATACCGCACATTTCAGATCACCAGAGCATTGTCCGGGATTATTTTGTCAATTATTTTTCCACCCTCTACAACAGCATTGTTCCCGATAATACCCCCGGTCACCACGGTGAAAGGTCCGACAGTTACCCGGTCGCCAAGTACTGCGCCGATCTCCCCGACTTTTGTAGATCCGGCTGCGAGATTATTCCGGCATTTACATCCTTCTCCCATGATTGTATCGACAACGCGTGAATGAGACCCGATATCACAATCATTCATTATTACACTGTTTTTGAGATAGGTAAACGGTTCAATGGTTACCCATAACCCTATTGAAACGTCTGGACCGATACAGACATTCGGACCAATCGTGCAGTTCTCACCAATGACCACCGGACCGGAGATGACCGTTCCCGGACCTATGGTGGTGTTATTTCCAATGGACACGTGCCCCTGAATTGTCACAGTTTTATCTATAACACCGGAGGTTCTTGGCTTCATCTGTTTTAGAAGCTGCTTGTTTATTTGCAGGAGATCTCTCAGATAAACCGCATCCTGCCAGTCTTTAGCCCGGACGATTGGGAGTTTCATCCCGCTCAGAATGAGTTTCTGTAACATATCCGGCAAATCCCGCTCATGAATGTCTCTAATGACGTCCGGCGAAAACACACACACACCGCAACTTACCAGTGCTCCAGGTACAATATCCTTTGGTTTCTCTACAATTTCTGTAAGAATACCGTCATTTCCCGAAATCACACCAAACTTTGATGGTGAGGGATGGGGTGCTACCAGAATAGCATTCTCTTTATCCATTATCATCCTGAGGGATTCCGGGTCAACATAATTGTCTCCGAAGAGTACAAGAGTTTTTGTGTGGATGAGTTCTTTTGCCTGTGACAGGGCATGTGCCGTTCCAAGCTGTTTTTCCTGAACAACAACCTGCACGGGAACCGGATAGGTGCTCAGAAATTTAATTACCTGTTCCTTTTTGTAACCTACGACTATGGTTATATCACGAATACCTGCGGCAACAACTGAGTTGAGCACATGTTCAAGAATCGGGCGATTTGCCACCGGAAGCATAACCTTCGGGCGGTTTCTTGTCAGAGGACGAAGACGTGTGCCCTCTCCCGCGGCAAGGATTACTGCCTGTATGTTGTTCATGTTATCACCGTATTATTTTCAACAATCCCGGAAACGAGCGAGTTGGGAGCTACTCTTGTCCCACTCCCAATTGATGACCCGGTATTTATGGAACAGTTGATTCCAAACAAAACATCATCCCCGATGACTGCCCCGAACTTTTTTCGTCCGGTTGGTGTTCCCCCCACTTTTATAATTCCATGATCATGACGGAGATTGGCGATTTTCGTTCCTGCACCAAAATTACATCTGCTTCCAATCACACTGTCGCCGATGTAATTGTAGTGAGGAATTTTTGTCTCGTCAAAGATGATGGAGTTTTTAATTTCCACTGCATGACCAATATGGCAGTTGTTCCCGACTGTCGTTCCCGGACGCAGGTAGGCATTTGGTCCGACAGATGTGTTTTCGCCAATAATACAGGGTCCTTCGATGTATGTACCTGATTTGATAACCGATCCTTTCCCAAGAATCAGCTGACCTTTAATTACTACATTTTCCTCGATCGTTCCGAGTATGTTTCCGGAAATAGATGCAAGGAGATGCTCGTTTGCACTGAGCATATCCCATGGGTATCCTACATCCATCCATATAGAGAGAGAATATGCGGTAAGTCTGCCTTCACTGATGTAATCTGTCAGTGCATCGGTCAATTCATACTCTCCTCTGGACGAGGGTGAGATTTTTTTCAGAATGTCAAATATACCTGTTTCAAAAAGGTATGCTCCGGCATTGATGATATCCGACTTCGGGTGAAGGGATTTTTCCTCCAATGTGGTGATTTTCCCGTTTTCAACGGTAACAACCCCGAAACTTTCCGGATGGTTTGTCGTGTAGGTTCCCATAACCGGACCCGGTTGTCCGATGATTTTCATCAGGTCTGAGGTTTCGACAATCATATCACCGTTCAGCATCAGGAATGATTCATGGATGAATGGTTCCGCTGTCCTGAGAGCGTCAGCGGTCCCCAGTTGTTTTCGCTGGACAACGTATCTGATTGACACACCATATTCTGATCCATTATCAAACCATTTCCGGATTGCATCTTCATGATAACCTACAACGAGAACGATGTCCATGATGCCTGCATCAAGCACATTTCTGATGAGATGTTCAAGCATCGGTTTTCCTGCCAAAGGCAACATAACCTTAGGGCGGGATGTAGTGAGGGGGCGCATTCGGGACCCTTCACCTGCGGCAAGTATTACACACTGCATACTTTACTCCTTTATTTCATGCATTGCATTCCGGATTCGGGTCATACCTGCATCCAGAATCCGTTTTGCATCATCTTTTGTTTTTCCTTCGGCGGTACAGCGGATTTTCGGCTCGGTACCGCTTGCGCGAATCAGACACCATCCGTTTTCTTCTGTGATTCTGATACCGTCTGTGGGTGTATCTGTACCTAGCAAAGAAAGAATTTCATCTCCTTTTTGTGTCGGCACGGCATCACGAAGAATAGTATATCTCGGCATGGCATCAAGTTCTGCTGCAACGTCCCATTCGCCGCAGATTTCAGCGAATAGTGCTGCGGCGTATGGTCCGTCAGGACAGAGTGAGTGTTTTGGGAAAACCCAACTGCCGGATGGTTCTCCTCCGAATGTTCCCCAGGAAATAAGTTCTTCGGAGACAAAACTGTCACCGACCGGCGTTCTGTGGACCTCAGCAATTTCTTCGATTGCCATAGATGCATCCACGGTCGTGACGACCTGTTTTGCATCCAGATATTTGGCAAAAAGCATGAGCATATGGTCGCCGTCGATATATCGTCCCTTATTATCAAACGCCATCATACGGTCGGCATCCCCGTCGTTTACGACGGCGCACGAGGCATTGATTTTTTTCATCAGCTTTGGGATGTGCAGAAGATTTTTTTCGAGCGGCTCAGATGGCCTTGCAAATTTTCCAGACGGGTCACAGTTTACCGAAACGACAGTTGCTCCGGACTCTTCAAAAAGCTTTGGCGTAATCTGCCCGCCTGCCCCGTTTCCACAGTCTACAATCACGGTCAGATTCTCCGGGATGGAGACCGTTGAGAGAATTGCCTTTTTATGCGGGGTTATCAGGTCGGCATTCGTTAGCGAACCCTGTTCGTTCCACGCGCTCCATGCAGGTTTTTTCACCATCTCTTCAATTTCTTTCTGCTGGGCAAGGGTGTAGGATGAGCCGTCTGGGCGAAAGAGTTTGATTCCATTGTAGGGTTCCGGGTTATGCGATGCTGTTATCATTACGCCCGCATCAGCCTGTCCCGCACCAAAAGCAACCGTCGGCGTGGGACAGATTCCCCCGTAGATAACATCAGCATCGTTCCCAATCAATCCTGAAATAACCGCGTTCGCGAGAATTTCCCGACTGGTCCGCGAATCGGTTCCAAGGGTAACATGTTTTGCATTTTGTGCAACGGCGGCCCCTACAATAGGGGCAAGAGAAAGAAGCTGCTGATTAAACAATTGTCTGATACCTGACGAGCCAAAAAGCATAATTATTGTAATTATGTGCTGAAAAGAGTTAAACTCTTAGGTGCCGTAGGGACACCAGAATTTTTTTCCAAGCAGGGCGGATATTCCGGCACATGAGGGACCGATAAACAGCATCTCTTTATTGAGTGACACTGCTTCATCGATTTCAGCAAGTTGATTATCATCAAGCAGCGCATCGCCGGTAATGACCACAATATCTGCTTCCTCCAGAAATAACGCCTGTTTTACTTTCGGGATATCGCCGCCGATTACGTAGACTGTCTTTCCATCAAGGGACTGAACCAGTTCTTCACGACAGTCTTCAAAATTCACCGTCGGGCATGGACAGAGTTTTCGGATCAGCATAAGAAATCCGGTGACAGCCGTTAACGCTCCGGATGCAGCCGCTTTTGTTTTTGGGGATTTCAGCGGTGCATCGTAAAGATGTTCAAGCCGCATTTTTGCAGAGAATGGGTTCGTAGATGAAATTTCGGCAACCCGCCCCCCGAATTGCACTTCTAAACAACTTCCATGGCAAAACTGACAAATGTGTTTATCAGGCCGGTATACATATGTAAGGTCTCCGTCTTCAGTACCCATCCCTGTGGTTAATGCGCGAAGTTTTTGAATAGCATCGTGTAAAATCATAATAAATCTTCCAGTAAAATAACACGTGCGGGTGAAGCATCAGCACCTTCGATTTTCAGCGGCAGGGCAATCATCTGATACATTCCGTCAGAAATACCGGACAGGTCCAGCATCTCAATAATGACAACCTCCTCTTTCAATAGAAGATGATGAACCTCGTCATTTCCAATAGACAGTGTGTCACAACCGACTGTTCTGACTCCGTTACACAGAAGTTTTTCGGCAATTTCCATTGATAATGGAGCAGCATTCTTGAAAAGAACCGCCTGACATTTTTTTGCAGGCATACGGGGCCAGGTTACTACCTCGGTCGGGATTATCAGTTTATCAAACTCGATGTGATCAACAGTTTTTCCATCCGGAAAATAATGCGCCGGGGCATCGATGTGGGTACCGGTATGCGTCCCAAGGGAGAGAGCCGAGATATATGACTCACCTGCCTTCATCGGGGTTTTCAAAAACACCGGGTCACCAGGATACACTGTTATTCCTGGGTGAAGCCCGATACTCACATCATATATTTTCATTCAGAACCCGTGGTCTGCGGAATCAATTGCATTCTCGATCTGTTTCTGGAGTGAATCCGGCAGACCTTCAATTTTGATATCCAGGAATCCCCGGATGATGGTTGCTGTAGCTTCATCTTCCGAAAGACCGCGTGCCATGAGATACTCGATTTCATCTCTGGCGATTTT
>DATESH010000201.1:0-8853 GCA_035270965.1 Methanocorpusculum sp. | reverse complement strand
ATCCTCATTCTCCAGAAGGACTCCGATTAACGGCCGGTCTTCAAGAGAAATGCCGCTCGCGACAGGCGTGTCGATTGGGAAATTCACTGCCTCGCTTGCCTCACTTATGCCAAAGCCTCCGAATGCCTGATTGAAATCCCAAGGCAGGATCGAAATCTGACCATCATCCTCATACAGATAGTAATTGTGCTTCAGCGAACTCACATAGCTATCCAGACTTACCACAGCCGTATTTGCTGCAAAGTACCTCAGCACCTCATCGACATCTACGTAGGTCTCCAGGTCAGTACCTTCATTCAGATTCTTCAGCGCAGTGATTACGCGTTTCTCATCCGACGTTGAGGTATCCGTCACCGCATTATCAAAGATCTGACTGTAACTATCTGTATCATCATCAGTATAGACAAGATCCGCTCCTCCTCCGCTTTCTGACATGATGCCGACTCCTCCTGCGGCCCCGCCCATCGCGGGCATCATCATATTCATCGCGGGTCTATCAGTCATATTGAAAGTGGTCATGTCTGTCTGATTGTCGAATGCCGTAGTGTTAAAGACCGCATCCGGCATTATCTCTCCGGCGCCCATCTGGCCGCCCATCATTATATTCATCGCGGGCATGCCAGTCATGTCTATCTGATTGTCGAAAGCCGTAGTGTTAACAGCCGCATCCGGCATTATATCTCCGACACCCATCTGACCGCCCATCTGATCATCCATCTGACCTGCAATTGATTCCGGCTTGTAAAGTTCACCGTAATCCGATCCGTACAATCTTTCAAGGAAATCCTCCTCCGGTGCCTCGACCATCATATACAGGCCGAAATACTCACCATTGATGGAGATTGCAGCATACGAATACAGCGGCGTATCAACACCGATGTAATCCATCATCTCATACGAGAGATACTCCTTCATGTAAGTCGTATCTAGATAACAATTGTTCAGGACGAACTCATCCAGCCCGTCAAAACTTTGACCGCCCACATATTCATCGGCTTTGATCTTGAAACTGTACCTGTCCGAATCGCTGCTTGCGACTGAGGAAAGACTCGATGCTCCTTTTGTACGTATCGCGACCGATTCATACGTCTCTCCGTTAATTGTGATATCACAGAGATGATACTCTTCCTCAATGGGATTTTCCTGTATGTCCGCCCAGTTCTCATCACTGATAGTGATGTTGACCGTCATAATCTCGTCTTTATCGAAAAGGGTACTCTCGTATAGAGTGCCCTTTTCAGTAATATCCAGGATTGTTGGATTAAACATAAGGATGCAGGTAAAAATTACCGCACCTACGATGAGAATGATCGTGATTATGTTAATATGTTTCATCTTACGTCATGTATTCGCCGTTATAGCTGACTAAAACTGCGTTCGAGACTCCTGCAAGATCCGAGATCTTGTTCACAAAACCGCTTTCCTGGTCCGGAAGGCGGACCTCGATTGTGAGTTCCAGTCCGGTCTTCGTGACGGTTTTTGATTTCAGCAGAGACTTTTTCACTGTCTTTTTCAGAAGAGCGTTTACACTGCTCTCAGCAGTCTCGTCTTCACAGTCCACAATCAGGATGTAGGGTTTGTCTGTTGGTTTCTTCGATGATAAGATGTACAGAACAATTCCGATGAACACCGATCCGAAGATGGCGAGCGGTATTAACCCTGCACCAAGAACGATACCGGCTGAAATAGCCCAGAATAAATAGGCAATATCCATCGGATCTTTCACTGCCGATCTGAACCTCACAATCGAGAGAGCGCCGACCATACCAAGAGACAGGATAACGTTCGATCCGATTGCAAGAATGATCATCGCCGTCACAAGTGACATGGCAACAAGCGATATCCCGAATCCTGATGAATACATCACGCCGCTGAAACTTTTCTTGTACACGTACAAGATAAAGAGACCAAGCACAAATGCCAGTCCCATTGCAATGAGCATGTCCGTTAAGGAAAACTCGGTGGCCGTCGAAAGAAAGTCCGAGGATAATATGTCGTCAAAGGTTAGTGTCATTTACTCACCCGAAAACTCTTGCAGCTGCGTATTTTGAGAAGGCAGTGACTCTTCTGTTCTGTACCTGTACCATACTTCTGATAATCGTGGGGAGATAATTGTCATATTTTACTTCCATTATAATGACCGGTTCCCCGTAGGTTTTAATCATGGGGGTCTTGGCGTTGAACATATCGGTCGAGTTCACGCCGGTTGAGATTTTCGTGTCAAAGGTCACGCGCACATTTCCGGGGCGGTAGACAAACGGCTCTCTTATGTAGTCAACAATTGTTTTCGGGCGGAGAAGTTCATACTTCATCTTTGCATACAGTTCCAGGATGAGTCCGTTCTTTGATTCTTTCATCCATTCTGTATCGCCTGCTATGAGTTTTTCACACTCTTCTTTTGTGACGGGTGCGGAAATTTTGTTTGTGAGGTTGTTTATTTTGCTCTTCTTTTCTAAGTGGATGAATGAGGTATCGTTATTATAATACCTGATCCGAAACTTTTCCCGCTCATTTACTCCATAGAGTTTTTCAAGGAGTGCCCTGTCATCAGGTGTTTCAAAATACATACTTCGGATTCTGTATGATCCGTCTGCATCTGTATGTTCATCCGGTCCTGCAATGGTCGACAGACGTTTTTTGATAATCAAATAGTCTGCTGTATTCAGGTAATATTTTAATTCGTGCCTGAACTTTCGTGGTTTCACTTCTTCTTGTCACCTCGTTTATACTGTGTTAGATGTAAAACATTATTAACATATTGGTTTGAGTGTTTTACATTATGTTAAAACCATTGCCCCCACCAATTAGTATTTGTCCTCGCGCCGCGAATGATATAAGATAGATGCCGGAAAACGTTTTCCATATTCCTTTTGTAAAGGACAATGAGAGTAAAGCATTCGATATGCATGTCCACACAACTGGTTCAGACGGACTCACTGACCCAAAGACGCTTGCAAAATATCTGAAAAAATATGATTTATCTGCCGCAGTCACGGATCATAACGGGGTTTCCGGGGCAAAGAAGGCACTTGAATATAATAAGAATATTATTCCTGCAATTGAGGTTTCCGCTATGGAAGGTCCTCATGTTCTGGTTTATTTCGACACGTATCGTGACCTCGCATCCTATTACACCACTTCCATACAGGATTATCGGGGCACCTGCCCTCATATAGCGGTGAACCGTTCGACGGAGAAGATTATCAATGATGCTAAGGATGCGGGCGGTTTTGTAATTGCGGCTCATCCTTATGGATATGGGGCGAGTGTGAGAGGTGTTATGAAAGGAATTGCCTCAGGGCTTATTCCATCTTATCTGGCAGATGATGTGAACGGTCTCGAGGTTATTTGCGGGGGACTGTCTACCAGGCTGAATCTCCGTGCTGAAAAATATGCCCGGTCACACAATACCTGTATGACCGGCGGTTCGGATGCCCACGTAATTTGGGAAGTTGGTCGGGCGGTCACGGTCGGATATGAAAACCAGACGCCGTCGGAGTTCCTCGAAGATGTGCGGCAGAAAAAGTCGTTCGTTACCGGAAAGACACGGACCCCTGCACAGAATATTCTGATGGGTGCCTGTATGGCACCGGGTTATATCCGGTATACCATACCCGTTATGCAGGTCATGTTTAAACAGACCGCGATGCGGCAGAAGAAATACAGAGTCAGTTAAACCTTTTTTTTCTGAGTGCGTTCATGGAATACCATACACGAAACCGGTTACAAAAAAGATGATTGGAATTCCCGGATTTATAGAATTGCCGAGAACAACCTTGAGATTCCCTCTTTTATCCGGATGGTGACAGAGCGTTTGTTGTACTCTTCGAGAGTGATTTCCGTACAGTTCGTTTCCAGTTCTGCGAGGAATATGTCATTCATTTTTTTTCCGAACACTGCATCATAGACAAATGCATTCGTCTCAAAGTTCAGTTTGAAACTCCTGATATCCCAGTTGGCTGTCCCGACTGTGGTTGCCACGCCGTCGAAGATTCCTGTTTTACTGTGGATAAATCCGTCATTGTAGGTGTATCCTCTTACACCTGCTTTGATCAGGTCTCCGAGATAGGAGTGGTTTGCCCAGTACACAAACATGTGGTCCGGTTTGGAGGGAATCACAATCCTGACATCTATACCGGAGCGTGCTGCAAGCAGAAGTTCAGTGAACATGGGTTCGTCCGGGATGAAATACGGGGTGTGGATATAAATGGATTTATGGGCATGACCAATCAGGCTCATGTACCCTGAGTAAATTGCTTTACCGTCCGAATCCGGACCGGAAGAAGCAATCTGGACATTTGAGGTGCCTCTTACATCCAGGACTCCATCGGTTGGATAATATGGGCTTGCATGTGATTCAATGGAAATTCCCGCATCCTTTGCCGCATAGTTCCAGTCCATGATAAATCTGTTCTGTAATGCACTAACCGCTCTCCCGTGAATCTGGAGATGCGTATCACGCCAGTATCCCATCGGACCTTTACCGAGGTATTCGTCACCAATGTTGAATCCGCCGATAAATCCGGATTTCCCATCAACGACAAGAATCTTTCTGTGGTTTCTGAAGTGCACACGGGTATTGAGGAATGGAATTTTGAGCGGGAAGAAGATCCTGACATCTCCGCCGGCTTTTTTCAGAGGGGCAAAAAATTTCTTATGAATGGAGACTGTTCCGGCAGCATCGAAAATAACTCTGACCCTGATTCCTGCCAATGCTTTTTTCGTCAAAAGCGCCATTATCTCGTTTCCGAGCTGATCGTCTCGGATGATGAAATATTCCATGTGAATATGGTGTTTTGCTCCGGCAATTACCTCTTTCATGGCAGCGAACTTTTCTTCCCCGTCGGTATAGACGGTTATATCGTTATTATTCGATATGACGGAATTGTCCTGATTTAGGAGAAGGGCTATAGTAGTGTCACACCAGGCAATGTCAGATGGGAGTTTCAAGCGTCCTCCATCTACGATGGTCTTGTACTGTGCCTTTGCTATCTGCATCATTTTCAGATCGGCTTCGGTCTTTTTATTGAATATGTGAGCACCATACAAGTGTCGCCCAAAAAAAAGATAGAGGATGAATCCGACTAACGGGATGAGTACCATCACCAGAAGCCAGGTTATTGCTGTCTGAGGACTGCGTCTTTCGAGGAAAACTACGACAATACATGCCAGAATATCGACTATGATAACAATAAATTGTAATAACCACAGAACTAAATCAATTATTACAGTTATCAGATCCAACATATGTCTATTTATATTCATTCTATGAATGATAAAAGTTGATGTATTTGAACCTCGAATGGTACAGGTATTGTGGTGTCCTACAAAATACTTTTGGAATATTGGGGGAAAGGACTGCTCGTTGCAGCACTTATTTCTGCGATAGGGGGGCTTTTAATCGGCGGTGTCGATATTCTCTACTATGCGGCAGTAATTTTCTTCGTTGTCTCGATTTTGTGCATATCACTCAGTAAGCGGGTGAGGGAGTAGTATGATGCCCGTAATTACGTTTTCACGGAATGTCTTTCTCCCGCTGACGAATGTCTGCGCAAATGCCTGCGGGTATTGTTCGTTTAAGGCACCTGTTGCCGAAGGCTGTGTTATGCCGAAAGAGGAGGTTATGGCGACGCTGAAACGCGGAGCTGAATTTTCCTGCACTGAGGCACTGTTTACGTTTGGCGAGCGTCCTGACCGTGAAGCAGGATTTACCCGATACATCAGCGAAGCCGGCTATACGGATATTCTTTCATACTGTATGGATATGAGCAGATATGCTCTATCTCTTGGACTTTTGCCGCACACAAATGCGGGGATTCTCACCTATGAGGAGCTGGCGATGCTCCGGAATGTAAATGCCAGCATGGGCCTGATGCTTGAAACGACGGCAGAAGTTCCTGCACATGAACATAGCCCCGGAAAGAATCCGGCGATCAGAATCGAAATGATAGAAAATGCCGGCAGACTGAAAATTCCGTTTACGACCGGGCTGCTTCTTGGAATCGGCGAAATGAGAGATGACCGAATTGAGTCTCTTGAAGTAATCCGGGATCTTCACAAGAAATATGGGCATATTCAGGAGGTCATCATCCAGAATTTCTGCCCGAAGGAGGGAACTGATATGGCGGCATTTCCGGGAGTACCGACCGAGGTAATCGCCGACACTATCAGACTCGCGAAAGAGATTCTCCCGAAAGATGTCTCGATTCAGATTCCGCCAAACCTTGCTGATGCGTCTATCCTTCTGGGTCTCGGTGTGACTGATCTGGGCGGTGTTTCGCCGGTCACAATTGATTACATCAACCCGGAACATCCCTGGCCCGCATTGGATGCATTGAAGGATATTGCCCGCGGGTATGAGGTAAAAGAGCGGCTCTGTATTTATGAAAAATACTGTAACGCCGAGTGGGTGGCGCCTGAGTTGATGGGGATCGTGAGCCGGCTCGCAAAGAGAATATACGGGTAATATAAACGATTTACTTTTTTTTTTCTTATTTTTATTATAATCAATTTCGTGTTGGTATATCACCGGATGGGAACATCTAACGGAATATCCCTTATGGAAATTACGGCAACTCTGCCATGGTCATTCTAATTGGTCCGGCAAAACATTCATATTTTGTGAAAATTAGATGATTTTTGTCGATAGTGTAACGTTGTTTCTGTAATATCGAGATTATCCCGTATCCATCTATAATCAGGATTACTGAATGGCATAAAGGAATTCATAAAACAGTTGAATTCTTGTTTATCAACTTTTCAAAGCTCAAATCCGTTTCTAAGGCTGGTTGGCGCTATTCTCCTGAATCTTAATGAGGAGTGATTGACAGGAAATTAAATGAGGGCTTTAGCCCGAAACGGAAAGTAAGCCAAAGGCTTGCGAACAATATGTGGGGATGGAAGCATACGTATGAGTAAGGATAGAGGGCTCAAACGAATTTACAGAAAATTCGATATACCAGCTTTTGGTCTGTTATATGGATAGATTAAGGTCATTATCTGGCATTTTAAGTAGAACTAATTAACTTGAGAAGCAACAGTTATCCTCATCATGACTACTGATTCTCTCCCAATAATATATGATAAGGATTTCCTTAATAGGGAATCATTGTCCGATATTCTCACAAATCTCATCAATACCGGGGTTCCCACTGCAAATAATAATTCGTTTGTAATTGCCCTAAATTCTCCTTGGGATTGTGATAAAACCTGTTTAATTGATAACTGGAGAAATGGGTTACAAACAGGATCTGTAAAGTTCAATGTCATCAAATACAATGTGTGGGAAAATGAAGATTCTAGTAACTTATTGCTATCGATAATATGTAGTTTTAACCAGTTATTGGGTCAGTTTCCACAAAATAAAAGAAAGGAACTAGAAGACAATATTGTGTCAATAATAGATATTGTATTATCTGGAGCGCTGAAAGCAGGGACAAACAGGGTATTTGGATTACAGGGTGATGTGATTTCGGATAAAATATCTGAGTCGGTTAAATTACCAAGCCCGATAAAAATTTATCAGAGATATAATAATTCAAATATGAAAAAGGAAAAATTTCGGGAAATTATCCGGAGTTTTATACCTGAAAATGGAAAATTAGTGATTTTTATTGATGAGCTTGACAAATGCTATCCTGCATATGCAATAGATACACTCGAAAATGTAAAACATTTTTTTGACATAGAAAATGTTGTATTCGTTTTCTCCGTTGATCTGCCGCAATTATGTCATTCAATAGCTAAAATCTATAAGGATATTAATTGCGAGAGGTATCTGCAACATTTCTTTGACCGAGAACTATTTTTACCGGATTCGGACCTGGATGCATTTTTGAAGAGATATTTTTCCTTTACCCTTGATGAGAAATCTGTCCAGTTAGAGAGTGATATGAAATTATTGAAGGAACTCACCCAGGTCTTATCACTTTCAATAAGGGATTTGGAGTTTATTTGTTTAGATATATGTACGTTTTATGATGCGAAAGCAAAGTTCTCCCCAAGAATATATTCAGATGATTGTAATAAATTCCGGACGGTCTATACTTTTCTTTTTGTTCTGAGATACAACCAGCCACTTCTTTATGCTGACATCATAGAGAATGGTGTTGATCAAACGAATCCAATTGTAGTAAAAATATTTGCACTTGAAAATGCATATATTTCCAACTTTTTACATTTTTATCTTAATTATAATGATGAAGTTGGTGAATTATCTATCAATATGCCACGGACACCTGTATTTGAAATACTAAGTACAATGGTTAATGGCAACAGGATGCGCAGGACATATAGTCGCCTTAAGGTTATGAATACCAGTTTATTGTATTGGGATGAGTTTGGTAACGATATACTCAGATTTCCATCAGAATCCCGGAATCTCACACTCTCTGATGCTATCAGAAATAATATGAAAAAAGGGAGTATGTTCTAACATCTCTCTCGAAAAAAGTTGAGAATAATTCTCAGTTAGTCTGCCTGAGCAATGTTGATATGGATTTTGAGACCATCAATCTCCCAGTCCATCGAAAGGAGTGCGTTACGGATTGCGTCGCATCCGCAAATCTTGTCCGCCGGCAGTCTGATGTTCATACACTTTGCCCTGACCTCATTTTCAATCACTCCCTGTTGTGATTTAACGAGCGGCTGAATCCGCTCATCATCAATGACAACCTCGACTTTGATTTTTGCATCGACGGCAAGTCCTGTCTGTTTTCTCATCTCCTGAATCCGGCGGATAACCTCACGGGCATATCCTTCTGCTTCAAGTTCCGGTGTGAGGGTCACATCGACGTAGACCATTCCGTTCTCAATCGGCGAGGAGAAAATATTCTCCGGCATCTTCTCTTCAAA
>DATESH010000200.1:0-5546 GCA_035270965.1 Methanocorpusculum sp. | reverse complement strand
TAGTAGGCAGGCAGAGCATATTTCATGGAAGGGAGCGAGATTTCGACTGCGGAGGCTCCGAGTTCTTCGAGTTTGGCGATTGCTTCGCGGACTTTTGCCGAAACGGACGCGTCAACGCCTTCGCCGAAGTATTCCTTCGGGATGCCGATGGTTTTTCCGCGGATGTCGGGGATGACTTTGCCGTCATAGGGGCGGCTGACGCTTGTCGAGTCTTTTTTGTCATGACCGGCGATGACGGAAAAGAGTTTTGCAGCATCGCGGACGTTTGAGGCGAGAGGGCCAATCTGCTCGAAGGAGTTGGCATAGGCGATGAGACCGAACCGGCTGACTCTGCCGTAGGAGGGTTTCAGACCGACGATGCCGCACCATGCGGCGGGACAGCGGATGGATCCGCCGGTATCGCTTCCAAGAGCCATGGGGACAAGTCCTCCGGCTACGGCAGCGGCTGATCCGCCGGAACTTCCGCCGGTTACCCGGGTCGTGTCACGCGGGTTTAATGCAGGACCGAAGGCACTGTTTTCGGTGGTTGAACCCATGCCGAACTCGTCCATATTGGTTTTGCCGGCGATGGAGGCTCCGGCATTTTTCAGGAGAGTTACTGCATGGGCATCGTAGGGGGGAATATATCCTTTGAGTATTTTCGATGCGCAGGTCGTCTCGATGTCTTTGGTGGAGATATTATCTTTTATGGAAACACGGATGCCCGCAAGGATGCCGGACCCGGTTCCGGGGATTTCGGTTGTATTCAGATACGCGTTGTATTTATCGTTCATCTCAGACCACCTTGGGAGCACGGATATAGCCGTCTTCAGGATTGTGTGAGTTCCTGAGAGCATCTTCCTGGGAGATGCACGGGGTGACCTCGTCCTCGCGGAAGATATTAACGAGAGGGCGTTCGAGGGATTCGGTTATCTCCAGGGTATCGAGGATGTCGAAATATTCAAGAATTGCGTTAAACTGCTCGGTAAATTTGCCGAGTTCCGAGGAAGAAATGCCGATGTCGGCTAAATCAGCTATATGAAGTACATCACTTTCTTTGACCATGATTCACTGTCCTTTTAGCATTAAGTACAAATGAGGTGAGTGTTTATGGGGTTATAAGGGTTGTTACTCAGGCATGAAAAAAAGGCAGAGGTACGCGTGAATACCCGTGGACAGGATACCCCGATTCGAAGAAAAGCGCATGGATATAGTATAGTGCGGTTTTGGCGATGCCAAAAAAAACAGGTGTCCAGACCGGGATTATATCGATCTGAAGTAGACGTTGGTATTCATTGCCTTTGCACCGAAGAATTTCTTGCAGAATTCTGCGGCTACCGAGGGGGCGTATTGTTTGCAGCTGAAGATATCGATGTAGGCTGCGTTGGTGTCGTTTGCGAAGTGGGCAGAGAGGAGTGAAGTCTCAATCAGCTGAGTCATGGAATATCCGGCGACTCTGTCGTTTGGGCCGAAGTGAATGATCTGCGGTTCGCCGAAGCGTTTCATTTCAATAAGGTCAGCCAGCTCGAGAACGAACTGGTGAATCTTTTCTGCGTCACGGATTGTTGCCGGGTTGCACTCTTTCATGTCGATTGAGGTGCATAATCCCCAGCAATCGTCTTTCTTGAACTGTACTAAGACCTCTGCATCGGTCATTTTGTTTGCTGTTGCCATCTGTTTCATAGATAAAGTCCTCCCACCGTGGCGTTTTTTTTTCACGAACGAAAATATGTCCGCTGTTTCGCCTCAGACAAAGGAATGCCTGGGGCTTCATCTATGAGGTTTAGCACCGTTTTTCTATTTCGGAAATCCGGCTTATTTACTCTTTACAGCACACGTTGGATAGTTATATGTCAGCACATCAGCATTTAAATCTATGCATAAAAAAAGTCGATGCAAAATCGTCCGATTTGAGTTCCAATGACGCATTAAAGCCCATTTCGAGTTCCAAGACCCTCAAAGCATCCGAATCGCGTTTCAGGTGATTAAAACCCTTGAAATCAAAAACGGCACAATTAAACGCGAATAAAAGATTCACGTCATTTCAGCCGGTGCGCTTTGTCTGACACAGTGTGTCATACCCCTTGCAATACCCCCTTTTTTCTGCATTTCCGGCAGGGGGCGGGAAGGTGATTTTCTGCCGTAAATCCGGGGGAAAGGGACACACTCAGGTTTTTCCGGCAGGGTTGAACAATCCCCAACTATCATAAGGAATGAGGTCACATATACTAAGGAATTCGTATGGCTATCGAAAATGGTACATATATTAAACTCAGTTACACCGGATCTGTAAACGGCTCAGCCTTCGATACAACCGATATTGATGTTGCAAAGACCGCTAAGATTTTCCGTGAAAACGCAATCTATGGTCCGTCTATTGTCAAAGTCGGTGCAGGACACCTTCTCCCGGGACTCGACGATGACCTTGCAGGTAAGGAAGTCGGCACAGAGTACACGATTGTTCTTCCGGCAGAGAAAGCATTCGGCGAGCACAAGACTGAAGATGTTAAAGCAGTCGACAAAAAAGCTTTCGAGAAGAAACCCGAACTTTTCGAGCGTGTGTCCATTGAGGGACGCGACGGTGTTGTTGTAAACAAAATCGGCAGCAGATTCCTTGTTGATTTCAATCACCCGCTTGCAGGTCAGGAAGTTACCTACGTATATACAATCGAGAGCATTGTCGAAGACGGAACCGAGAAGCTTACCGGTATCATCAAACTTATCACCGGCCGTGATATGATTGTCGATGCATCTGACAAGACCTGTGTTTCGATTGAGATTCCGGCAATGATGGCGATGTATAATAAAAACTGGTTTATGACCCAGTATATGATTTCCCAGGAAGCATTCGCAGATTTCCCTGAAATCGAGAATGTGAAATTCGTTGAATCCTTCCCGCGCCCGAAAGCGAAGACTGAGGAAGCACCTGCTGAAGTAGAAGCAGCAGAATAATCCTATAATTTTTTATGACGGACTTGCCATGAACAAGCATCCCGCCAGACTCTGGAAGATTTCCGGCGATAAAATCTCATGCGGGGTTTGCGCCAGGAGATGTAAAATTGCCGAGGGCATGAGAGGATTCTGTGGCGTTCGGGAAAATATCGGGGGGACTCTTTTTGCACTTTCTTACGGGCTCTTGACGGCAGTTAATGTCGACCCGATTGAAAAAAAGCCGTTGTATCATTTTTTACCGGGAACGACGACGTTTTCGGTGAGCAGTTTCAGTTGTAATTTTACCTGTAAGCATTGTCAGAATTTTGATTTGTCCCAGAGACTGGATGTTGCGTCGGAGTTTGCGGCTCCGGAGACGGTGGTCCGGGAGGCGGAGGCGTCGGGTGCGAAGAGTATTTCGTTTACGTATAATGAGCCGACGATTTCGTTTGAATATGTGTATGATACGGCGAAACTTGCAAAGGAGCACGGGATTTCGTCGACGTTTATTACGAACGGGTATATGACGGAGGAGGCCCTTCGGGAGCTTGCGCCGTTTCTGGGGGCGATCCGGATTGATCTGAAGGCGTTTACTGATGATTTTTATAAGAAGGTCTGCGGGGCGAGGCTTCAGCCGGTTCTTGATACGATTCTTCTTTCAAAGGAGCTGGGGCTTCATATTGAGCTGGTGACGCTGGTGATTCCGGGGTATAATGATAGTATTGAGGAGATTGATGCGATGCTGGACTGGGTGGTGAAGAATCTGGGAACGGCTGTTCCGCATCATTTTACGGCGTTTATGCCGATGTACCAGATGCTGGATGTTCCAAGGACGCCGTTTTCGACGCTTGACCGGATTTACCGGCAGGCGAAGGAGCACGGACTTTTGTATCCGTATGTGGGGAATATGATGCATGAGGAGGGGTCGGGGACGGTCTGCCCGGAGTGCGGGGAGCTGCTGATTGAGCGGAGCGGGTATATGACGAAGATTCCGGGGATGAAGGATGGGCACTGCAAAAAGTGCGGGCGGAAGATCGAGGGGGTTTTTGCGGTTGAGCAGGTAGACCCGGGTGATAATGCGGCCGTCAATAAAGAGTCCCGTACCTGAAATCGAAGTAGATCCAAAAATTCATAATAATAAAAAATAGTATGAATTCAGGTTCGTTTCATCTCATGTTTTTCACCATAAGTTATCACATGAAGAAGAGCGGCTTCTGTACACCCGACCAACAAATTAATATATCAGTATATCCTAATAGTTTGATTAGGGCATGAGCGTCTTGTAGGTCACTTGTGTCCGGTCGGCCCATCGGAAATCTTAACCGGATTTTCGCGGGCTGAATTCTACTTTCTTTATTATCAGGAGGGAACAGCCCTGTCCGAATGTTTGGTTACGTTGGAGCAGGGCATATCTATTTTGGATTTTTCTGGATTTTTTTAAGGATTCAAGCGACCCGGGTTTTTGACCGTTGTATGAACAGGCGGGCTTGCGGTTTGGAATGGGCAGAGCCGGATGAAGACGCATGCATGGAGCCGGGCGATGTATTTATGCCTCGGAAATCACCATAAGGAATCAATAGATTTCCGTATTTTAGGTGGTGATGATGATGTCAGAAAAAAATACCGCAGATTCAGGGTTCGGGCAGAAATATACCGCTCTGAAAACCGGGGGTGCGGGGGTTGCGGTGTAGTATGGGGGATTTTTCGTTTGATGCGCTGGTCGGGTCGATTCGTGAGGTTGATTCGCGGTTTGTTTTGTCTGCGGTGAAGGCGGTGAATGTTTCGCTGACGCTTCGAAACTGGTGTGTGGGGGCATATATTAAGGATTTTGAGCTGCATGGTGCGGACCGGGCAGGGTACGGGGAGAAGTTGTATGAGCGTATTTCTTTGTCGTTGTCGGATGCGGGGATGCGGAGCTGTGATAAGCGGGCACTTTTCCGGTATGTTTTGTTTTATGAGCGGTATCCGGAGGTTCTGGGTTTGCTTTCGGGTGAGGTCAGGGACGCGTGTCTTGCGGTCTGCAGAAATCTGGACCCTGAGCGATACACATTAATAGAAGGAATTGTGGGTACAGTGTACCCAAAATTCAAATTTACTCTCCAACTCGGGCTTTCAGCCCTCGCTTGAATCAGCACAAATCTCCACAAAAAAAGGAGTTGGCTGGGTGTGGACGCATGAGGTTATTTAACTGCGTTCGCAAGGCTGCGCCTTGCTCTCCGACTCGGGCTTTCAGCCCTCGCTTGAATCCATACAAAAAAGAAGTTGGCTGGTCACCGGAACTATAAGACAATTTAACCGCGAATAAGCCCAAGCGGGTTAAACCCGCTTGAGGCGGCACGCAAGCCTTTGGCTTGCACGCAATCGCGAATTTCCACGAATCGCATTTTTCTTGGTTCCGCCCTCTTGACCTTCGGTCGCGTCACTACGCTCCGCCTCATGCGTGCAAGCCAAAGGCTTGCGTGCCGCCTCAAATAGGCTTTGCCTATTTGGGCTTCGGCTCCGCGTGGTCGTGACGGCGGAACGAAAAATGCTGGAAAACCCGCGTCGCGGGTTTTCTTCAGATAAAATATTGTTTTTTTTTGTTGTTACGAGGATTTGAGATTCTTTAAAGGAAACCTGCGTCGCGGGTTTTCTTC
>DATESH010000199.1:0-7462 GCA_035270965.1 Methanocorpusculum sp. | reverse complement strand
GAGACACGAGTATAATGTGCGTCCCGCCCGACCGCATAAACTCCTTAACAACATCAGGACCGACACCGGTCCGTCTGTTCAGATGAAAATGATCGTCCAGAATCGGAAAAGCTGCCATCACTCGATAATCTTCATCAGGGGGTAGCCTTTCTCGAACTTCAGACCGGCCATGCAGGTCGCCTTTCCATACGTCGTCTCGATGACGACATCATACATCGCTCCGCAAAGCTCCGAATATCCGAAAGGATTCTCATTCATCAGCGATTTGTCCAGACGGACTTTGATAAACGTCACATACGGCTGAAGTGCGACCGCACTCTCGATAGCGGTCTCCATTTTCTCTGCAGTCGAACGTGAAATGGGCGTTCCCACGAACTGGTGATACAGCGCCCCGAGTTTGATTGCCGCTTCGAACACGGCGTTTTCTCTATCTGTTGCCATTTTTACCTCATTGGTGCGGTGAACTTGATAAGCCCGTTCCTTGGCTCGAAAACTTCCCCGTCCCGTCTCATTCCTTCAAGAATGTGTTCAACCTCTTCCTTCTTATAATGATACTTTCCTTCCATGGTCTCCATAATCAGATCGACTTTTGCCACCTTGTCATCGCTCGCCTGAATGAGAAGATCAATCGTATCTTTCAGCTCACGACGGATTGCACGCCCCGAACGCGACGTGCCTGTGGTAATCTTGTCGATATCGAAAGACCCGGTCTTTGGATCATAGGCGACCTGTCTGAGACATGCATCCACAATCTTGACCACACGTTCCGCGTCCTCGCGGTCGACCTCATCAGCAAGACGAACCCGGGCACTTGCCTCAGCGAGCCGGACAAGGGCCTCGAGCTGCCTCGCGGTAATGGGAACCGGTTTATCCGAATTTTCGTAGGCGACACTGCGAAGATTCTGATAATACTTCACAATAACATCCTTCGCATCCTCGGTCATAAGCGGGAAACAGTTGCGTTTTGCATATGCGAGATACTTCCTGAGCATGGCGGCGTCAATCTCCGGCGTAACCGGAGCGAGTTCTTTCTTAAAGTACTCCTCATCAGCTCCCGGAATCGGGTACTTCTTGTGCCGCATGAGTTTTTCACCGGCAGAGTGTGCCTTCAGGATATGTTTCGCGATGTTCAGATCACGGACCTGATCCGGCTGATCTTTCATGATGAAGATGAGATCAAAACGGGACAGAAGGGACGGAGGCATATTGATCTGCTCTGAGATGTTGGCATACTCATCGAAACGCCCGAGCTTCGGGTTTGCCGCTCCGAGAAGTGAACACCGCGTCCTGAGCGTCGCATTAATGCCTGCTTTCGCAATCGAAACCGACTGCTGCTCCATTGCTTCGTGGAGCGAGGATCGGTCGTCCTTTTGCATCTTATCCATTTCATCAACGGCAGCGATACCTTTGTCTGCAAGTACGAGGGCTCCCGCCTCCAGCGTCCAGCGGCCGTCACCCAGATCATCTTTGACGACCGCGGCTGTCAGACCGGCAGCAGATGCGGATTTGCCCGAGGTGTAAATTCCACGGGGGGCGAGTTTGATAACATAACGAAGCAGTTGGGATTTTGCAATACCCGGGTCACCAACCAGGAGAATATGGATATCACCACGAAGACTGGTTCCATCCGGCATCTCTTTGGGGATGCCGCCGAACATCTGCAGAGCGATGGCTTCCTTGACCTCATTGTTTCCGTAAATGGTCGGTGCAATCGAACGTGAGATCTTTCCGTAGACCCCCGGATCGGCCGCCAGCTCATTGATTGCTTTTTCATCCTCTTCGGTAATGTTGACCTCCTCAAACTCTTTGATGGAGATTTCTACCGAGTTACACTCAATATAAAGATCAAAGACGGTACTTTTCTGACCGCTTATAATCCGCTGAACACTTCGCAAAATGCCGTTTACAATAACCCGGTCTCCGGGCGATACCTTACCGCAGAGATCGTCAACGATGTCGATATCGATGTTCTGCGGCTGTTCGCCGCCACGCAGACCTTCGGGTGTTTCCTGAACCCGGATCTTCTGCGAGTCGATGAAGCTTGATCTGCTCTGGATAAGCTCGAGTTTTTTCTGTGTACACTCAGCATGCCCGCACATGTCAGGCTCCGAGTAGGTGCCGTATTCCTGCTGTTTAAAAGTGATATGTCCGTTTGAACAGTGGAAAGCTCCGATAACGAGCCGCGGACGGACCTCGGTCACACGCCTGATAATCCCGTCGACGCTGACGAATTTATTGATATCTTCGGCACGAATGTCTCTGATCTGGGTCTTTCGCGGAAGACGGATGAACCGGATATTGACTTTACTGATGATTGTATCCGAAATATCGGTTCCTTCGACATCTTTTCCGGTTATGAGACGGGCCGACCGGATTGCATCCTTCACATCCTCGAGGGCTTTTCCCGGGTGTTCAAGCAGTTCATCTGCAAGGACGATCCCTATTTTACCGAACTTTTCGAGGACACCATAGTCTATTTCCAGTGAGCGTACGCTTGGGAACTCCCGCGAGATTTTATTCAGTTCACTTTTATATTTCTTTTTCAGAAACCCTGCCCACTCTTCGGCACGGTCCACGACTTCAAGTTCGACTGCCAATGTTCACCTCTCTTGTTTATACATTGGCGGGCAGAATTTATCAGCATTGGGTTACAAGGTAGGAAGTTGTTGTTTTGGAGAGAAGTTCGCCGTCCACAGATCCCCGTCTCACTTCCGCTTCGGCGAAGATGATGCGTCTGCCTTTCCTGATGACTTTTGCAATGGCGAAGATCTCTCCTTCCTTTACACCCCGGATAAACTCGGTTGTTTCTGAGATAGTCGTAGTGCCCAGGGTCGGATCGAGATCTGCAAGTATTGAAAGAGCGATGGATTCGTCGGCCAGAATGACATAGAATCCTCCCTGTAAAAATCCGCTGCCGTTGTGGATTTTATCAGTAACGGTCATTTTGAGAACTGCTTCACCATTTCCCCATGAAACAGGCGTGATGCCGAGCGTCATAAATGTGGGGTTGGCGGATGCCCCTATCGAGGCTATTTTTTCAGCATATAAATGCATGAGGATAGTTTTGCTACAGGATGAAAATAGAGTTGCGATTAATCCCCGACGCACATTTCTAAATAGCCCGAAACATAATACTCCTCCATGCAGCCATTTCTCAACGTATTAAATCCCGCGACGAATGACATCATCGGCACAATACAGAACTCAACAATCGAGGATGTACAAAATGCGGTGGATGCCGCGAACCTGATTCGGCCCAAGTGGGAACGGACAAAAGCTTCAAAGCGTGCCGTGATGCTGATAAACGCTGCAAGCCTGATTCGCGGAAAAGCGGCTGTACTCGCCGCACTTCTTACGACCGAACAGGGGAAGCCTCTCAATGAAGCAAAAGACGAGATACTCGGAGCCGCACATGTTTTTGAGTATTACGCCAGCGTGTGCGGGAGTATACGGGGGGATGCCCGATTCCTTCCGGGATACGGGTATCTGAATGTAATCCGGAAACCAATCGGCATATGTGCAGCGATCATCCCCTGGAATATGCCTGCCATAATTTTTGCCTGGAAAGCCGGCGCCGCTCTTTCCTGCGGGAATGTAGTGATTGCAAAACCCTCCAAAACGGCTTCACTCACGATTCAGAAAATTGCAGATCTGATGCACGAGGCAGGCATTCCAAAGGAGGTTTTGCAGATTGTTACGGGAACAGGGGATAGAGTTGGCTCAACGCTGATCAAACATCCGGATATCCGGCATATTTCATTTACAGGCTCGGTTACTACGGGAAAAGCGGTTTCGATGCTTGCGGCACCCTGTCTCAAAAAGCTCACGCTCGAACTGGGGGGTAACGACAGTTTTATTGTGACGAAATCAGCAGACCTTGATGCTGCCGTGAAGGCGGCAATCAAACACCGGTTCTATAACTGCGGCCAGGTCTGCACATCGGCGAAGAGGATTCTGGTGGATGAATCGGTAGCCGAAGTATTCACAGACAAGGCTCAGGCTTTGCTCGACAAATACGTAGTAGGTAACGGTCTTGATAAGGTGAACATGGGACCGCTGAATAATCCGGAACAGCTGACGCTCGTTGAATCCACGGTGGCTGCCATCCTCGAGCATGGAGATGCCGAGCTGGTTTCCGGCGGTAAAAGAATTCAGGGTCCGGGTAATTTTTACGCTCCGACTCTTTTGAAAAATGTGAGTCCGATTGCGGTGTCCGAGGAGATTTTCGGACCGGTTATGTCGGTGATTCCATTCAATACAGCAGATGAGGCTCTGGATATTGCAAATTCCACACCATATGGACTTGGGTCCTCGATCTGGACGTCTGAAATCGACACGGCCCATAAATTTGCCGACGGACTTGAGTGCGGAGTCGTGTGGGTGAATAAGCATCTGATTCTCCCGCCTGAGATGCCTTTTGGCGGGGTGAGGAGTTCCGGGTTCGGGACAGAGAACGGAATGGATTTCGTGTACGAGTATACGGAGCCGAAGAGTATTCTCTTTGGGTGACGCCAAATAAACATCCATTTATATCGGGATGATTGATGTGAGTACATGAGAAAGCAGATAAAAATCGTAACCGTTCTCGGCATTCTGGTCTTTGCCTGCATCCTTTCTGCAGGATGCACGAGCACAGATACCGGAATTCCCGGGACCTGGGAGCTGACCAGCCAGTCGGATAACGCGACCTATGTCTATACCAGCGGGACCATTATCTTCAAAGAAGACGGCACAGGATTCAAGACCGTCACATCTGAGGATGGAGACCCGTTCACCAATCTATTCATATGGACCCGGGTCAACGAGACGAACTATCACAGTTCATTCAGGTACATCGTCAATCTGACTGAAAACGAGACCGCACTCACAATCGACGGCGATCCCGCTCCATTCTCAGGCAACGGATTCGTCGGAACATGGACCCTGGATGAGCCGATGGAGCTGGATGACGGGATCTTCAACGGAACATTCCTCTTCGAAGAGAATGGAACCGGATCCTTTGCATGGCATTACCAAAACGGCACACTCAAGTCGACATACCCTCTTGTATGGGAGTGGGATAAGACCGGAGGATACTATACATATTATTATCCTGACGATGATTACACATCCGAGTTCACGATCCTGCCTGATGGTACAGGAATAGCGGTCTACCATGAGACATACTGGGAAACCTACAATCGGATCACTCTGTAAACGTGAGTTAGCCTCACTTCTTTTTTTTAGCTGACGAACTCAGTTGTCAGACTCGATCTTTTCAATATTCTGAAGAATACTCTGGGATACAAACACAGAGACGTTGTTGACGAGACCGAAACAGAGCATTTGACCATTATTTTCAAGGATCGCAATCGTGCCCTGACGATCATGATAGAACTGCGCCAGGACAGGAAGCCTCTGTTTTTTAGAGGAAAGCGGCATTTCCATCGTCGTCATAGGAGTGCCGCGTTTGACCATATAACATTTTATCGGGGAGAACTTTGCCATTTCCTTATCTTTGACAACAATGTAAACAGGTATCCGCTTTGCGGCTTCTTTGATATCGTCGGCATACCTTTGCAGGATCCGTGCATCGAAACAGAGGATAAGAACTTCCTTGCAGGAACGTTTCAGTTCCATCCGGATCTGGGTGTCTATTGCAAGATCGGTCTGGAATTCATGAACGCCGACTATTTTCGATCCCAGAGGATAGCAGACATCCTGAAGGTCATTAAGGCAGTTGGTCATGCGTTCCAGACTTGCCAGGGTATCTTTCACCAGACGAAGAGAGACCTTTTCCACCGGTTCGGCAGTATAATAGACCGGCTTCTCCCAGGAACAGCTAATGAAGCCTTTCTGCTCGAGGATATTTAAGACATCATACACCCTGCCGCGGGGAACACCGCTGAACTCATGGATCTCGAACGCGGTAAGGATCCCGCGGCTGAAGATGGTCACATAGACCCTGGCTTCATACTCCCGCATTCCGCAGGAGATCAATTGCTGCTGAATCAACAGAAGTGGGTCTTCAGGCATTCCCGCATCCGTCATAACTGCACATCCCTTTCATACCCTCTCATAAACACATTGTTTCAAGATAAAGTTTCTGTAATAGATCAGACACCTGGATTTGCCAACAGGGCATTACTCATGTCGCTGACATCTATTTGGGATTTCAGACAGAATTCCCGGGAATTCTCCAGAGAGTCTCCGCCCGGGAAAATATTGCGCATTCCGGTTTGACAGTTACATTTTCTTTATCATTCCCAAGGAGTAAGTATCAGCTTGATAAAAATGAATTATTGTGATTTAACTGGAAAAGTAGCAGTCGTTGCCGGAGCTTCAAGCGGTCTTGGTGCCGATGCAGCTCGGGGATACGCCGAAGCAGGTGCAAAAGTCGCCATGCTTGCACGCAGAACAGACAAACTCGAGAGTGTCGCCGCAGAAATCACCGCTAAAGGCGGAGATGTTTTCACCTATGCATGCGATGTTACCAACGAGAAAAGCGTAAAAGAAGCAGTCGAGGCAATCGTCAAACATTTCGGAACCATCCATATTTTGTTCAACAATGCCGGAATCGCCCAGCGTGGAAGTGTTGAAACTTTAACTGAAGAAGAGTGGGACAAATCCATGAATACCAATGTCAAAGGCATATTCCTCATGTGCAAGTATGTCATTCCCCACATGAAAGCCCAGAACTATGGTAAAATCGTCAACACAGCATCAATCAATGCTGTTATGGGCGACAAGGGTTCAGTGTTCATCCGCCATGTCTACAACACCTCGAAAGCTGCTATTCTTGGTCTGACCATGGGTATGGCAACTTCATACGGACAGAACAATATAACCGTCAACGCTGTAGGTCCAGGTCTGTTCGAATCGGAAATGACTGCAGGTACGTTGTTCAAATCCGATGAGTTCATGACCAAATACAGCGCGATGTGCCCGATGAGCCGCCCCGCAAAACGCGGTGAGCTGAACGGAACGATTCTGTATTTCTCAAGTGAGATGTCGAGTTACGTCACCGGTCAGTTTGTAATTGTATCCGGCGGTACAGAACTCGTATAAAACTCTCTCATTTCACCTTTTTCATCATTTTTTTTAGGGAGCAGGGTCAGGATTTATGCATATATGGTCCGAGGATGAAACCTGTGACCGTAGAATCTATACGTCGTGATTTATTTGCTGATATAACTGCGAAATGGCGACCAGAGTTTTATAGCCCTTATCCGTTATGAGATAGTCTCCTCTCTCACGGCGCTGGAGAATCATACCGGAGTCAGTCAGTTTTTTAATGTGAAACAGAAGATTCCCTCCCCGCAGACCCGTCATATGTGAAATATCGGAAAATGTGTGTGTCTGCACTGCAAGTGCCTTGAGAATCTGAAACCGCTGGATATTCGCAACAGGTTCCAATAAATCAGTAACTACCTTTTCATTCGGTATGTCGGTAATAATTTCCTGAGGAGTCCCGGTTTTTGCA
>DATESH010000198.1:0-4294 GCA_035270965.1 Methanocorpusculum sp. | reverse complement strand
GGCAGAGTGAGCTTGGATACAATATAGATTGCGAGCAGACTCACGATAACGCCCGGAATCATTTCATAGATGCCGGTCGGGGCTGCAAGGAACACGTACCAGAGGAAAGCAGTAATGCCTCCTGCAAGAATACCTGCAAGGGCTCCCTGCCAGTTCATTCTCTTCCAGAAGAGTCCGACTAAGATAACCGAACCAAACGTTGCTCCAAAACCTGCCCATGCAAACGAAACGATAGCAAAGACTGAACTTGTCTTGTCAAGGGACAGAGTTACTGCGAGAGCTGCCACGACAAGAACTGTTATCCGGGAAAGCATGAGTAAGGATTTCTGGGATGCTTTTTTATTAAAGAATGTCTTGTAGAGATCCTGGGAAATTGCCGAGGAGGCAACAAGCATCTGACTTGAAGCTGTACTCATAATTGCTCCGAGGATACCACAATAGATAACACCTGCAATGAGGCTGAACAGTGATTCTTTGGCCATTTCAATAAACACGGTTTCCGGATTTGCAAGCGGCGTGCTGAAGAAGACCTGACCAATGAGACCGATGAAAATTGCAGCTATAAGGGAAATTATGACCCATACCATTGCAACGTGTCGTGCTTTGGGAATCTCATTCGGCTTTTCGATTGCCATGAATCTTGGCAGAATGTGCGGCTGACCGAAGTAACCGAAAGCCCATGCAAGACCTGATACGATAACGAAGACCGAGATGAACTCACCGGTCGCCGGGTCTATAAAGAGGGAAAGCATGTTCGGATCAATGGATGCGATCGTTGCTCCGCCTGTTCCAAACAGAATAACAACAGCCACGATTGGAACAAGAATCAAAGCGAAAAGCATCAGCATTCCCTGGATGAAATCAGTCAGGCATACTGCCCTGAATCCTCCGGTGAACGTGTAGCAAACGACAATTCCGGCACAAATCAGCATTGCCGTCGTGTAGTCCAGACCAAAGACGGAATTGAAGAGTTTTCCACCTGCAACAAACTGTGCTGCTGTGTAGACGACGAAGAAGACGATGATAAAAATCGATGAAAGTGCTGAGATGTAAGCTTTTTTGTCGCCGAACCGGTTTACGAAGAACTCAGGAAGAGTCAGCGAATCTTTTGCTTTGCGGGTATAAACCCGGAGACGTTTTGCAACGAATTTCCAGTTCAGATATGTTCCGATTGCAAGACCGATTGCAGTCCAGCCTGCAGACGAGAGACCTGACACATAGGCAAGACCCGGCAGACCCAGAAGAAGCCATCCGCTCATATCAGATGCTTCTGCCGAGAGAGCCGTAACCCACCTGTGCAGACCTCTGTCGCCGAGGATAAAGTCTCCGACGGTCTTGTTCTTCTTCATGTAGAAGAAGCCGATGTAAATCATTATGCCGAAATAGATTATAAATACGGCTATGATCCCTATTAAATTCCAGTCTACCACAAATTCGCTCCTATTTTTGGTTTTCCACCCACACCAATGGTAATGAAAAACCAAGTATTACGAGTTACTAGTTAAGACTCCATAATATTTATGTAATATGAATGAACATAGATGCACTTATGATAGAAGAAATGACGAAAGAACGCGCTTATAAGATTCTCGGAGTGCCTTTTGGTTCGGATTTCTCCACTACATCACTTGCCTTCAGAGATCTCCGGGATAAATATCATCCTGATGTAAGCCCGTACACGCGAAGGGAATATACCGAAATAATTGCAGCATTTGAGTACCTTCAGCGGCTCTTTTCATCGTGACGGGGGCGGGTAAACCCTATTCGAACACCGGAAATGAACCAATTTTGTAACCTGTCTCTCTCAGAGAGGACCCCTTTTTCCTCATATCCCCGGGGCATTATCGCGCCGCGCGGTAAGGGGTATATATATTCCGGAGTTGTAGTAAGTAATATAACACCCCCGGGATGAGATTTCTGACAGTACCCTGCTGTTTTGGTCCTTCATGAGTCCGTCCCTCCTTTTTTAGGAACCATTATTATGTTCATGTTCCCTATGAATGTCTAAGGAAAATGATTGAGATATATTCATCGGTGAATGAGAGGAAGATACCGGTTCTGCAGGATACCATCAGCAAAGGCTGCTGGATTCGCCTGATTGAGCCGACTGATGAAGAACTGTCCCTCGTATGCAGCACATACTCGATTAAAAAAGGTGATCTTACGGTTCTTCTTGATGAAGAAGAACGTCCCCGTGTCGAACACGAAGAGGGAATGTCTCTCGTCCTTATCGACACGCCGTATGTGGTAAAAGAGGATGATATCCAATCCTATACTACAGTTCCCGGGGGTTTTGTTATCCTCCCTGATGCAATCATCAGTGTCTCTCTTCGTAAAAATCCGATTCTCGATCAGTTTGCCTCGGGTAAAATCAAAAGCTTTTCCACGGAAAACAAAATCGGGTTCATTCTGCTTTTTCTCTACCGGAACGCGGATCTCTTTGTCCAGACTCTTCGTCTGATTGATAACAGGACGGCCGAAATCGAAAAGACCCTGAAAAAATCGACGAAAAACGAAGAGCTTTTCCATATGCTCACACTTTCCAAATCCCTGGTCTATATCACCAACTCGCTAAAGGGAAACAATAGTGTTCTGGAAAAACTTTCCCGGTCGCAGGTTAATCTGGTGAATCTGACGGAAGAAGACGAAGATTTTCTTGATGATACAATTATCGAAAACACCCAGGCTCTGGAGATGGCATATACCTATTCGGAGACCATATCAAGTACAATGGGAGCATTTGCCTCGATCATCAACAACAATGTAAACCAGGTCATGAAAATCTTCACCTGTTTTGCGGCTATTATCACCGTACCGATGCTGATTTCCGGATTTTTCGGCATGAATGTCATGGTTCCGTTTACGGAATATCCGTTAGCCTTCGTATCTATCCTTATCGGCTCTCTTGGTCTGTCGTCTCTGATTCTTTTAGTGATGGTAAAAATGAAGGTCATTTAACCCCGGAACACGAAACAGCCCCATCCCATAAATTCCCGCCCGAAGGCGAGGTATTCATCCTGAATCAGTTCAAGATAATCGTACATCTTTTCACTAACCGCATTCTGCCAGACAGCGGATTCATACAGGTCCCATTCGTCATCCGAGGCACAGATGAGACCTCCAAGCGTGAAACCCAGGAAGCGGGCAGTGGAAATCAGTTCAAATGATGTGGGGACCTCTCTCCACTCTCTCGCAAACTCCGGGGGCACAACGGTTTTTTTCCAGAACCGGTCTCCTATCACGAGACTCCCGCCCTCTTTTACAAACCCGGCAAGATGTTCCAGCGTTTTTTCTGCTCCGTCGAAGATGAACGATGTCCCAAAAGCACATACCGTGTCATATGTTTCTTCCGGAACATAGGAGAGGGCATCCCCTTCTATTATAGATATACCCGTATTATGGAGACGTCCCTTTGCGCGGGAAGCCGAGGCATTTTGCAGTTCGATGCCGGTCCCTTTGATTCCGAACTCCTTTTGCCAGAGGTCGAGAAGCGTTCCGTTCCCGCATCCGATATCCAGTACCGATTTTCCCGCTCGGAGATCTGCATACTTACCAGCTAAAAGTAACTTCTTTTCTGAAATGGGGTTCATTATTTCAAGATTGCCCTGGGTAACCCTTTCAATTTCGCACTCATCCATACACAATATTAGTTGTCGGGGATGAAAGCAATATTGCACAGGTAATTTTGCAGATTACTAAGATAATTCTTAGTTATGTTAAATAATACATATATTCTTATAGAATATTCAGCGTAATGTAATGACAGGATTATTCTATGGACTTGAAAAAATTATCATCATCGGTTGTCTTCTGCTCGCTTCTCGTGCTCCTGGCATCGTGTTCCTATGCAATCCTTTCAACGATTGTGACTCTTGCCATAATGAACGGTTTCGGGATACCTGTCGTTCTGGTCGGTAAGTTCTTCTATGGATGGATCATCCTTCTCGTACTTGTTGTTCTCATCTGGTTTGTATATCAGAGAAAGCAGCCGAAACATGCACCCAGCACTCTTCCGCTCTGGAAACGTATTGTAACTCTTATCATAACCGGTGTTATTATGGCATCGGTGACGGTCTGTTACTTCCTTTCTCTCGGTTACCTCCCGATTTCCCTTGCGGTCGTTTTACTTTTCCAGTATTCGTGGATAGGTGTCGTCATCGAGTCAATCGCCGGCAGAAAACTTCCGTCGAGAAATCAGGTCATTGCCTGTGTTGTGATTGTCATTGGAACAATTCTTGCCGGAGGTATCATCGGGTCCGGTCTCTCTCTCACTGAGATGAATCCAATAGGCATC
>DATESH010000197.1:0-6647 GCA_035270965.1 Methanocorpusculum sp. | reverse complement strand
GGATTACCCGGATAATCTCCCAGCCTTTGGATCAAAATAAATATTAACCAGATAAAATTCATTTAAATCTAAAAAATAATCTAAATATGTTTTCAAAAATATCTGTTTTTATCGACGGTTCCGACTTCAGCAAAATTGCCTTTCATCAGGCTTCGGTTCTGGCAAAACAGAAATGTGTGATGGTAATCACTCACTTTTGCACAGATTTTGTCTGGAATTCTAGTATTGATATGGTCTTTTCTCCCGAACGCGATTTGCTTGTCATGGATTTGTGTGGTAACAGGATAATAGACTGTCTGAATTCTGGCAGTGTGTCCTTACATGCCGTAAAAAACGTTGGAATAAACGCTCCGGTCATTAAAAACCAAAACTTCTCGCATCTATATACGAATGTTTATTAACCTATCATGCTTCATTTACACATAAAAAGAGGTTGTAAAAAAAAATGTTTACCAAGATTCTTGTTGCAATCGATGGATCCGACATCAGCAAAGCTGCATTTTATAAAGCTCTTGACATGGCAAAACTGTTCAAAGCGGAACTGCACACAATCTATGTTGTCGAATCAGGAATGATCTCTCCCGGACCTGTAGATACAACATGGGAACTGATTTACCAGCGCCTTGAGCAGGAAGGCAGTGATACTATGGCACAGCTTGTCGAAGAGGCAGCGAAGAAAGGGGTCACAGTTACTTCCCATCTTGAAGCAGGTCATGCCGGTGACATCATCCTAAAAACTGCAGTGTCCATTGAAAGTGATCTGATTGTCATGGGCTCACTTGGAAAAAGCAAACTGGATCGTCTGCTTCTGGGTAGTGTTTCGTCACATGTCGTAAACTATGCAAAAACCAATGTTCTGATTGTGAAAAAATAAATACTATCCTCATCTATTTTTCTGCGCGAATACATATTTTACCCACTCATATGTGAGGGTTTATGTCCTGTAAATGGAAGTGTTATTTACCTGCAGAAAGCATAAAAATAAACACAGATTTCTTAGATGAAATCGGTTGGGCCTGTCTATTTCGGCGGTTCAATATTCTAAGGTTAATATCATGACGGAAATGTTAGCAAAAGATTACATGACAAAAGATGTTGTCACGGTTGAAATCCCTTCCAGCCGGGATGATGTCCTGCGTATTCTGAAGCGGACCGGAATCAGTGGGGTTCCGGTGGTTAAAGGTCCACAGAAAAAGCTCATAGGTATTGTTACCCGAAAAGATATTCTGCGTAAGGCTGAAGAAACACAGGTTGCTCTTCTGATGACACCAGATCCGCTGACTATCCGTCCTGATGTTCCGCTTTCAGAAGCTGCTGAGATTATGACTAAGATGAGTGTCCGCCGTCTTCCAGTAGTTGATGGTGATACACTCATTGGTATTTTAAGTGTGTCCGATTTGGTCGGGGCAGTTGCCAAAATAAACGATACCCGTGAGATACGTTCCGGTTTCGTTAGTAAGAAGACCTATGCTCTCTGGGAAGAGACTCCCCTGCCAGTCGTAGGCAGGATTATGGAACTTGCCAGATCCGATGCTATGCCAATTCTGAATTCGGAAAACAAGCTAACGGGTATTATATCCGAGCGTGATCTTATCAGGTGTTCAAGCATTGAGGATGATGTTCAGACGAGTGATTTCTCGACAGGCACAGATGATGATGAATGGACTTGGGAGAGTATTCGTGACAATCACACCATTTCCTATGGTATTTCAAAAGTTGAGCTGCCAAACCATCCGGTGAAGCTTTGCATGGTTAAAAAAGTCATATCGGTTCCCCTTAATGCGGAGATCAGCGATTGTGCTTTGAAGATGAAACGCGGACGTGTTGATCAGTTACCGGTTATCAATAATGATATGAAACTCACCGGTATGCTTTTCGATCGTGATGTAATCCGTGCACTTATAAAATAACTTATTTCGGGATTTTTTCCCGGTCTTTTTTTAATCCCTGATGGGAAGATATATTAGTTTACTGCTCCCAGTTTTAATTATGACAAAACCTGTATTATATGACTTCTTTGCCACCTGGTGCTCACCGTGCAGAATTCAGAGTCCGATTGTTCACAGTCTTGCCGAGAAGCTGGGTGACAAGGTCGATGTCCAGATGGTCGATGTGGATGAAAAAGGAAATCTTGCAACCAAGTATTCCATCAGTGTTGTTCCTACTCTGATTATTGAGAAGGATGGTAAGGTTATTCACCGGCTGGAAGGTGTGACGGATGCCGCCACACTGGAAAGTCTTCTGATTCCGCTTTACTAAACGAAGCGCGATATCCATTCACAATCTCTTTTTTACGATAGAGCCTATACTCATATGATGAAGTCGATTTCTGTCGAAGTAATTGGATATACGTATCGCCCGTGCAGTCCGTTTCCGTGCGATAAAGACCGGTCCTGCGGGCTTGAGGAGTGTTTCGGGAAGGGGACTCTAGAGTATGCATTTCCTGCACTTGAGAAAGCACTGAAGGAAAAGTACGGCGACAAAGTGTCTTTAACGTTGACATCTCTGGATGAGAGTGTTCCGCAGAGGGTTATTGATATTGTAAAAGAGTACCAATTGCCAATTCCGATTATTCTGGTGGATGGGAAAGTTGTGCCGGTGGGGGCAATCTCCGTTCAAAAAATCTCAGAGTTTATTGATCAGTCGCTCTGATTTTTCAATTTTTTTATTGTGTTCAATTATTCCACCTGTGTTTTTTCATTTTCTTATTTTAATGAAAGTACAGAGAAGTATCTCTTTTTCGTGAAGTGAGATAATTTTCGAATGAAATAAAAAAAAGGTTGAGTGATATTTCCAGAAATTAATCACTTCCGTAGTAGCCGTGACTGGAATCTCTTCTTCCACTCCCACTGCTGCTTCCACGGTTGAAACTTCTGCTGCTTCCACTGCTGCTCCGGTCCCCGCTGCGGTAATTACTTCCGCTACGATTTCCATATGAAGATCCGCTACGGTTTCCATAGGAAGATCCGCCGCGGTTACTTCCACTGCTGCTTCGGTCTCCGCTTCTATATCCTCCGGAAGATCCTTCACGTCGTTCTCCGCTTCCACGGTCACGTGAGTGTTCTTCTTCTTCTGGAGTACGAGGTCCTGCAACTGAAATCTTCAGATCCTGACCACGGATGGTCTTGGAACCCATAACTTCGGCAACGAGGTTTGCGTGATCTAAGGGTATATCAACATAGGAGTAGTTGCTGTAAAGATCGATTCTTCCAATAGAGGAACCTGGAATGTCGCACTCACCTGCAAAGGCTCCGACGATATCCTTCGGGCGAATCTGCTGGTTTTTACCAAGCGAGATTCTGAATCTTACCATGCCCGGTTCTGCACCGCTGGTCTCGTAGGTTCCGGGTTCAACCGGTTCTCCGGGCTCAGAAAGTTCAGCCGACGGCTGGAGAGGGATGATATCCTCGTTCTGGGCAGCATTCTTACCTTTATCGAGATGCATCTTTAACAGAGCCGCGGCAACTGTGATACTCGTCACATCAGGTGTTGATTCTGAATCTGCGCCTGTCTCAGTCTCTAAGAGCTGCTCGACAAGCGGCAGATAGATATCAAGATTTCCTGCGGCGATGATGTCTCTGACTTTATCCAGGAAAATCTGCTGCTTCATCTCGGCGACATCGTCGAGAGTCGGAAGAGGTGTCTTTGCAATCTTGATTTTTGCATAACGCTGGATATCCCTGAGTTTGTAAATCTCGCGCGGAGCTACAAACGTCACGGATTTTCCGAGTCTGCCTGCACGACCTGTTCTGCCGATACGGTGAACATAGTATTCGACATCCTGCGGGACATCATAGTTGAATACGATATCAACGCCATCAACATCAATACCACGTGCAGCAACATCTGTTGCGATAAGCACATCAATGGATCCTGCCCGGAAGCGTGCCATAACACGATCCCTCTGCTGCTGTTTCATGTCTCCATGAAGTGCTTCCACAAAGTATCCGCGTGCCTGCATACGGCTCATTAAGTCATCCACCGATCTTTTCGTGTTACAGAACACGAGTGCGAGTTCGGGGTTGTTCATATCGATAGTGCGGCAAAGTGCCTCGAGTTTATCGCGCTCTCTGACTTCGATGTAGGTCTGTTCAATCTGTGGAACAGTAAGTTCACCACGGGTGATTTTCAGGAATTCCGGCGTGTGCTGGAATCTTTTGGTGATTTCCAGAATCGATGCCGGCATAGTTGCCGAGAACAATACTGTCTGACGTTCCTTTGGTGTCTCGCGGAGAATATCTTCGATATCCTCACGGAATCCCATATCAAGCATCTGGTCAGCTTCATCTAAGACGACTATTTTAATTGAGTCAAGATGGAGAGTTTTGCGTTTTATGTGATCGATTACACGACCCGGCGTTCCGATGACAACCTGCACCCCGCCTTTTAAGGCACGAAGCTGGCGATCAATCGGCTGTCCGCCGTAAATTGGGACAACACAAAGTCCTTTTTTATATTTCATCAGCCGGGAAAATTCCTCGGCGGTTTGTATTGCAAGTTCTCTTGTTGGTGACAGGACAATTGCCTGTACTTTTTTGTTATCTGGATCAAGCCGATCAATAATTGGAATCCCAAACGCTGCCGTTTTTCCCGTTCCCGTCTGAGCCTGCCCCGTTACGTCTTTCCCCTCAAGGATTTTTGGTATTGCCATTACCTGAATAGGTGTCGGCTCCTCAAATCCCATGTCGCTTATAGCCTGAAGTAATTCTTCAGAAATTGCGAATTCCGCGAATGTTTTTGTTTCGTCCATTCTTGGTATATATGGGTGCTATGAGGTTATAAACCCCAAGTGACATCCCGGGCGGCACGAAAGTATTTTAAAGGAACTTATCTCACTGCACGAAGACGGGATTTATCGGAACAATGTAACTATGATAAGAGATTAAATGCAAATAATCAGATAGAATGGTCAGGATATTTATTGCAGTCGAACCTGCAAAGGAAATCAGAGAGAATATAGAGAAAGCCGGTTTGTCCCTTCGTGGAACGCATGCCCGGCTGACACTGCCGACAGCAAACCAGATGCATATCACCCTCAAATTTCTGGGTGAAGTGCCGGAAAATAAAATCACAAAAATTATCGCAGCTTTGGAAATGGTGAAGGCAGCTCCGTTTGAATTGAATGCCGCCCGGGTCAGCATGTTTGGTCTGCGGGTAATCAAAGCAGAAGTAACTGATAACGGGGCATGCACCTCGCTTGCAAAGCAGATTGACGCACTTCTTCTCCCTCTCGGGTTTCCAAAGGATACAAAACCATTCTCTCCTCACATCACCATAGCCCGCATAAAAGAGTATGCGCCTGACATCCTGCCAAAAATTGCCGGATTGCAGGAAACCGGATTCGGCAGCTGCACAATACATGAATTTGTTTTAAAGCAGAGTACATTAACCCCGCAGGGATCAATATATACGACAATTGCCGGGATGAAACTATGAGAAACACCATAGAAGAGGAGGTTTTAAAGAGGGTTCTGCCATCTGAAGAGGAACGCAGGGATGTCCTCATAATGGGGCAGAGACTTATACAAGCAGTGGGCGAAGTCGCAGGGGTTCCCGCTATGATGACCGGTTCGGTTGCCCGTGGAACCTGGGTGCGCGGCGATAAGGATATTGATATTTTCATGCTCTTCCCAATTGAAATGTCAAGAGAAGATCTTCAGGAAAAAGGTCTTGCCGCAGCATACGGGGTTGTGGAAAAGTTTCAGGGGACGTCCGAAGAAAAATATGCAGAGCACCCGTACTTAAATGCCGTCATCGAAGGATATGACGTGGACTTGGTTCCCTGTTACCACGTCGCTTCGACTGCCGAGATGAAATGTGCAGTTGACAGAACACCGTTCCATACCCGGTATATGCTTGACCATATCGGCGGCCTGCGTGAGGATGTCCTTCTATTGAAGCAGTTTACTAAAGGCGGAGGAGTGTACGGTTCGGATCACATGACCGGCGGATTTTCCGGATACCTTTGCGAACTTCTCATCCTTGCATATGGCGGGTTCACCCAGTTTATAGAAGCAGCTTCGAAGTTTCATACCGGGGAGGTTGTTGACATCGAAGGATACTATCCGGACAAGAAAACCATCAGGAAAATCTTCTCCGAACCTCTGATTGTAATCGATCCGACCGACAAAAATCGAAACGTCGCGGCTGCCTTAACGCCGACACGGTTCTCCGAGTTCATGGAACTTGCCAGAGATTACTGTGCCGCCCCGCATGAATGTTATTTCATCCCGGATGCACCGACGACAATGTCGAAGCAGGAATTTGCATCCATGCTTGAAAAACGCGGAACCGCAATGCTTGCCCTGTCTTTTAAGACGCCGGGATATGTCCCGGACACCGTGGTGCCCCAGCTCAGAAAAACAATGGAGTCGGTGAAGAACCAGCTGGTTGCCGAGGAGTTCCCAGTCCATCGGGCAGAGGTTTCAATGGGGCCGGATCATTGTATCATCCTCTTTGAGTTACTCGCGGCAACTCTCCCGAAAATCATCGTCAGAGAAGGACCCCCGGTATGGGTTCACGAAAATGCGGACAAGTTCGTGGAAAAATATCTCGGACAAAAGGATAATGCAGGTCCGTGGATTGCCGGGGACCGGTATTACACGGAAGTTGAACGCAAATATACCGATGCTGCTGACCTGTTGAAG
>DATESH010000196.1:0-5779 GCA_035270965.1 Methanocorpusculum sp. | reverse complement strand
CCCGCGTGAAAAAGCAGAGATTCTGAGAACAGAAGGCTACAATGATTTCATCGTCGTTGAACGGATGTATATGGAAGGCGAGAAAGTATACAGAGATGTTCTCCCGGAGAAGACCAACTACTTCAGCATCATGATTGCGAGGAAGGTATGAAGTATTACATCGTTGGTGCCGGATGCGGCGATCCGGGATTAATCACTGTCAAAGGGATGGATCTTCTGAGACGTGCTGATATTCTCATCTACGCCGGCTCTCTTGTAAATCCGGAACTTGTCGCTGCATCGCCGGCACTGGTGAAACTGGATTCATGGGGCATGAAACTCGATGAGATTACCAAAGTAATCGAAGACGGCGTTCTTGCCGGTCTCCTTGTTGTTCGTCTCCATTCAGGCGACCCGGCAATCTACGGGTCTATCGTCGAGCAGATGGCACCGCTTGAGGCAAAGGGGATTCATGCAGAAATTATCCCCGGTGTTTCGTCTATGTTCGGAGCGGCAGCAGCGCTGCAGACCGAATACACCCTTCGGGGCGTATCGGAGTCGGTCATCGTCACCCGTTCTGCCGGAGAGACACTCGACTCCGACCAGATTGCAGAACTTTCTGCCCATGGTACGACGATGGTCATCTTTCTTTCGACCGGGCACATTGATACTGTGATGAAAAAACTTCAGCGCCCGCCGACCACGCCTGTCGCTGTGGTCTATCATGCCTCCTGGCCCGACCAGCAGATTATCAAAGGCACGATCGAGACAATCGCAGACAAGGTCCATGATGCGGACATCACCCGCTCGGCGCTCATAATTGTCGGCGACATTGTCGCCGGAATCCACGCAGCATACACAAACTCCCACCTCTACGGATGAAAATCATTGTTGTCACCCTGCCCAGATTTCAGGAATCCGGGATGCGCATCGCAAAGTATCTGAATGCAGAGTATGCGGCTTATTCAAACCGGATTTTCATTGAGTTATATGGGAAATACGAAGTCATCATCGCGGTCATGTCGGCAGGGATTGCCGTTCGCGGCTGTGCTCCGCTTTTGACAGACAAATGGCACGACCCTGCCGTGATTGTCGTCACACCAGACCTTCATTACGCTATTCCGGTTCTCGGGGGTCATCACGGGGGAAATGAAGTTGCAAGAGAGCTTGCGGGTCTGGGCATTGAACCGGTGATTTCTACGGCGACCGAAGTAATGGGTCGCCCCTCGGTTGAAGAGACAGCAAAAGCCGGCGGGTTTACGATTGTCAATCGTAATTCGACCCGTGAGGTGAACGGAGCCATTCTTGACAATGATGTCCCTGTTATCCGTGTTCTTCCTCCAAAAATCATTGTTGCAAATCCCGGTGTTTCAGTTCTTGTAAACGAATCCCCATTTGTAATCGGTATCGGATGCAGGCTTGGAACGACTGCTGACGAAATCCGGTCTGCCGTTTCTTCGGCGTGCGGCGATGCCGGCATCCCGGAGAATTCAGTAACGCTGTATGCCACCACGATGAAAAAGTTCCATGAAGCCGGACTCCATGAGGCGATTGCATCTTTGTCCGGCAATCTCATCTTTCTGGATGATGAAACGATTAATGAACAAGTGCCTGAGAGTTCGTCCCGTGCAGAAATGCTCGGACTCTGCGGGGTTGCCGAGCCGTGTGCCCTCGCTCTCTCGAAAACCGGCACTCTCATACTGAAAAAGACCGTCTACGGGCGGGTTACTATCGCAATAGGAAAATAAATGGGAACTCTTTGGATTGTAAGTACAGGACCGGGCAGCATGCAGCAGATGACGCCGGCCGCAATAAAGGCGATTGCCTTAGCTGATATCGTTATCGGCAATGCATTCTATCTTGAAATGCTTGAACCGCTTTTGAATAATAAACAGGTCATCAGAAGTTCGATGGGCAAAGAGGTCGACCGTGCCCGTGAAGCGGCACGCCTTGCGGCAGACCACAATGTAGCCATGGTTTCCGGTGGAGATGCCGGGGTCTACGGGATGGCGAGTATTGTCCTGGAAATCATTGAACATGAGTTTCCAACTCAGGACGTCATCGTTCTCCCGGGCGTTACTGCAGCGACTGCTGCTGCAAGCCGTCTTGGTTCTCCCCTGTCAGGGGATTATGTGACCTTGAGTCTTTCAGACCTCCTGACTCCCTGGGAGATAATTGAAAAACGCCTGGATCTTGCATCCCAGATGGGAACACCGATTGCTCTTTACAACCCGAAGAGCCGCGGGCGGCCGCTGAATCTTGGCAAAGCACTCAACATTGCCCTGAAATATAAAGAACCGGAGACTCCGGTCGGCATAGTAAAGAATGTGTATCGTGAAGGCGAAGAGGTACTTATAACTACTCTGGGTACCCTTGCTGAAAACTACGACCTCGTGGATATGCACTCGGTTTTAATTATCGGCGGCGAAGAAAGCAGAATATGGAAGGAGGAAGAAAATGTCAAAGGAATCATTACACCCCGCGGTTACGACAGAAAATACGTATACTGATATCGGAGCAGACACACCGGAGGGATTTTCCATCTCTTCACGGAGCCGGAGTCTTGCACGCGCTGCTGTCGGAAACGCGACCCCTGAAGACCGGATACGGCAGAGATGTTCGATTGCGGTCGGAGACTGGGCGATGGCTGACCTTCTTCGGTTCAATAATTTCCCAATAGAAGCAGGTCTTGCCGCTCTCAAAAACGGAGCTCCGATTTTCACCGATATACGCATGGTCTTAACCGGCATTCAGAAAAAAGGGCATGACTCGACGGTCGAGTGTGCTCTGGATTTCGGTGCTGATATTTCGAAAGATTTGGGGATTACCCGAAGTTCTGCCGGGTTTGCTGCCCTGAAGGAACGGTTGAACGGCTCGATTATTGTTATCGGCAATGCTCCGAGTGCTTTGCTCACGGTCTGCTCTTATGTGGATGAAGGAATCCGCCCTGCTCTTATAATCGGCACGCCGGTCGGTTTTGTCAATGCGGCTGAGTCGAAAGAGGTTCTTCGAACAAAGCCGGTGTCATCTATATCAAATGCCGGGACCCGCGGGGGAACACCTGTCGCTGTTGCTTCGCTGAATGAAATAATAACGATGTACACTGAATTGAAAAAATGATTGATCCTGTTACAGGTTTTGCATATCCTGAGTCGTGGGTGATGAAGTGCCGTGATGAAAAAGCACTGGCACTTGCAAAATGCGGCTTTGGTGTGCTGACCTCGAACGGTTCTGTTTTACGAAGAGGGTTCACTACAGGTTCCACTGCGGCGGCGGCGTGCTATGCGGCAACAGTTTCGCTGGGGGGCCTTTCTATTGATGTCTCTCCTATCATGCTTCCATGCGGGATTCTGGCCGGGATTCCTGCGGCCGGCAGAGACGGTGAAGGTTCTGCCAGGAAATTTTCCGGTGATTATCCAAACGATATTACTGCAGGTATCCTGATTTGTGCGAAGGCATCACCGGCAGACAGAATTGTGTTGGAAGCCGGTGAGGGGGTCGGCAGATTCGTTCGTGATACGCCGAGGTATGCCAAAGGCGCTGCTGCCGTCAGCCCGCCTGCGAAAAAGGAGATACTGGATGCCATATCTGCAGCCTGTAAGGTTGCAGGGATTTGCGGAGCTTCGGTTTTTCTCACGATTCCGGATGGCAGACGAATCGGTGCACAGACTCTGAATCCGAAGGTCGGGGTTGAAGGCGGCATCTCGGTTGTCGGGACGACCGGTTTTGTTGAGCCGTGGGATGACCATCTCTTGGAAACGGTTGGCGAACGCATCAGAGACGCGGAAAAAGTCGTCATTACCACCGGCAGAATCGGGCTTCGTTACTCAAGGCTTTTGTTCCCGGAATATGAGGTCGTGCTTGCCGGGTCTAAAATTGCTGAGGGTCTGACAGCAGCAGAGCATTGTGCTAACGCAGTGATTTGCGGTCTGCCAGGTCTGATTCTCAGGTTTTTCAATCCTGAGGTTGCGACCTCACGGGGTTTTGCCACTGTCGAAGAGATGATTGCCGGACCTGACGGCAAAACTGCCCTTGATGAGGAGCTTACCTTGGCAAAGCATAATTATCCATGGCTTCGAATGGTAATCATCGACAGATCCGGTCAGGTTTTAGGAGATACGCTATGAAAATAATCGGTGTCGGCTGCGGAGTCGGAATGCTTACGAAGGAAGGCGAGACTGCCCTGATTACTGCCCGCTTCATTTACGGATCGAATCGTGCAATCGAGCTGGTCAGGTCTTTCATTCCAAAAGATGCGGAAGTTGTAGAAATAACTGATTACAAGGCTCTTCGCACTCTGCCAAAAGACGCTGTGATTCTTTCGACCGGTGACCCCCTGATGGCAGGTCTCGGCTATCTCCCGGGCGAAGTAATTCCGGGAATTTCTTCAATGCAGACAGCGTTTGCCCGACTGCATGCTTCGTGGACGAATGTGGCTGTGGTAAATGCCCATGGAAAAAATCATGCTGATGCCATTTTGCATGCGGTATCAGATATCACTGCAGGTCATTCGGTTTTTCTTATTGCCGAACCGGATTTTTCTGTGGAAGAACTCGCAAAAGCCCTGCCTGCCTCGGTAAAGATTGCCGTTTGTGAGGATCTCGGGTATCCAAATGAGAGAGTGGCAGAAGGCACGGGCGCGGTCCCGCCTAAGGTTTTAAGCAGACTTTTTTGTGTGGTCTGCGGGTATTAACCCGTCTTTGCATACGAAATGATAGAAATACCTGCTTTTCTCACTTTTGCAGGTTTCATTATATACGGGTGTTTTCATATCGCAAGGAAAAAACCTTGTTCATCGACTTTGCCACGTCCGGCGTCCCGCAGACTCCAAAGGCATGGTTCGGTACATATGAAGATTTATCGGCATGCGGGGGTCAATGTACGTTGGCGAACACTGAATCAATTACACTAAAAAAAAAGGTTACTGGATTTTTTCTATTAGTATTCTTTTAGTTTTTTCTTTACCTGCTGTCTTTTTCTGCTTTATGCTGGATTTTTGCAATCTCATCATCTTTGATAATGCCGAGTTTCTTTAAAATATCCGGCTTAACACGGACGATGTAAATTGCAATAAGGGAACATACCACACCATCAATAATTGCGACCGGAATCTGTACGAGTGAATAGCCTATCAGGGTTGCAATAAATAACGAAGAACACGACGAAATAAACAAGGCAACCGTTCCATAGTCTGTATATGCTAATGCGAACTCCAGTGAGGCAACGATGCAGGTAACCAGATTCGCTACGATTGACATGACGAATATTGATATCCCAAGACCTGCTTTCCCGGTTTTTCTCATACCCTTAAAGACGAGCCATGCCGCCAGCGGCCCTGCGATTCCCATCGAAAAGACCGTTGCTCCCATAGTCGTCAGTCCGCCGTGTGCCAATAGAAGGGCCTGGAGCATTACAACGATCAGGCTAATTACAGACGTAATTCCCGGTCCAAAAAATGCCGTCGGAAGACCGGCTCCGGTAACATGAGAACAACCACTGGGTGTCTCAATATGCAGCACCGAAATTACAAAAAGAAATGCCCCGGTTACTGCCAGCAATGGGAGAACACGACGGTTTTCCTTAATCATTCTGGTCAATTTCCAGATACCGTAGATGATAAACGGAGCCGACAATGCGGCCCAGAATATACACCAGCCAATGGGTAAAGATCCCTCCATAAAATGCATAAACAAAATAGGGGGGGTAAATATTTAAGTTTGTGGACTAAATGATAATAACATTTATCTTGTAGCCGCAAAATAAACGGGGTTCATTGTACAGCCAGTAATCTGCCGGTTGT
>DATESH010000195.1:0-9700 GCA_035270965.1 Methanocorpusculum sp. | reverse complement strand
GTGTGCTGCGATAGGGTTACATCCCCAGTAGACGATAACGTCTGCGCGGTTTTTAATCTGACCCAGAGTACAGCCAGGATGACCTACTTCCTGGACTGCCATAATTGTTGGTCCGTGGCATTCCGAAGAGCAGTTATCCATGACGGCGCCGATTTCTTCGGCGAGTTCGAGTCCTACATGCATTGCTTCGGTCGAAGTGCCTGCCCATCCATAAAACAGAGGACGTTTTGCATGGACAAACATCTGCGCGGTTTTTTTGATTGCCGCATCATAATTCGTCTCACGCCAGACATCTCCGTCCCGTTCAATTGGAGTAATCATTCGCCCATTCGAGCAGAATTTTCCTGACGAAAGAGTACAGCCATTCACGACCTCTGTTACTACACCGTCTTTTATGTGAAGTTCAATATCATCGCAAAGACAACCGCAGAGTGGGCACGCGGCATTTTTAATAATCTTCTCACCTTTCTCCACGCCGGGCAGAACAACTCCGGCAGGAACGTCGTATCTGAGACCTCCGAGATCTTCCATCAGGTCCCATGCGGATTTTAAAGGGAGGTCAGTTGGTTCCACATCAACAGTCATACCTTTAAAATCCGGCGCTCCGGTTGAATGGGTTTTACCATGCAGAATCGAATTTGCGTAAGGACCGCACGGGAGGAAAACCACTCCTTCAGGGGTTTCGGGCGATTCACGCACGGAAAAGACTGTCTCTCCTGTAGAACTTGTAATAAGTGCGTGCTCCCCCTCCTCAACCCCGGCATTCATAGCATCCATTGGATTTAAAAAACAGTAGGACGTTTCGATTGAATATTTCGTCCCTTCCTTATAATACAACTGGGCACCCTGTTCCGGCGTCCTTCCACTGCTCATCATCAGTTTCATGTCAACACTTCACCTCATCCCGGGTGTATTGTATGTTTCCGGTACAAAGTAATAAATCCATCTTAAACAAGACAGTATATAGAAATGCGAATAATCAATATCATAGGTCATTCAAATTCAGGAAAAACCACTATTATCACTAAACTGGTCCCGCTTCTTGCAAAAGTGGGAACGGTGGGCACTATAAAACATATGGGACATCATATTTGGGAGTTACCTCCCGGAAAAGACACGACCGTTCATTACGAGGCCGGCGCTGCCTGTGGTGCCGGCATTGATGTGGAAAAAACTATGCTCACTCTCCGTGGAAAGGATATCTACACGGTTCTTGATTTTTATTCATGGATGGGTTATGATTATGCTGTTGTCGAGGGATTCAAGGAAGAAAGCTTTTCCTGCGCTGTCCTTGGCGACCTTGAAGCAGAGAATGTTATTCTGACCAATCCTACTCTTGAAGAACTCTTTGCGGCACGCAATCTGTTTGATGAATATGTGCCGAAACGCAGGTGAGAATGTCCCGAAAAAGAAAGGCATCCGCTTCGCCGGAAACATCCCTTCACAGACAGGGATATAACTTCATAGCCGAAGGCTCATCCGCATCAGTCAAGCCATGTCTGTGGTGCAAACGGTCTCTACGGGGTGGTGAGTCCTGTTACAAACATCAGTTTTATGGAATAGAGTCATGGAAATGCGTCCAGATGACCCCGACTCTCAGATGTAATCAGCGTTGTCTTTTTTGCTGGCGTTCCATGGAACACGAGATTGTATCAGAGACTGAACTTTCTCCGGAGGAAATCGTTGCGGCACTTCCGAAAATGCAGAGGAAAGGGTTGTCGGGAGACAAACCCTACACTGACCCTGAGCGGTGGGAGGAGGCAGTAGATCATCCGAATCAGTATGCGCTCTCTCTTTCGGGTGAGCCTACTCTGTATGCAAAATTACCTGAATTGATTTCCCTCCTTCGTGAAAATGAGGAGAACAGTGTCTTTGTCGTTTCAAACGGCACGAATCCATCCATGATAGAAAGAATCCGTCCGACTCAGCTCTATCTCTCGGTAGAGGCTGTGGATGAAACCTCCTATGAAAAAATATGCCGTCCCGTTGGTGACGCCGGATTCATGTGGGGAAAGATCAATAAATCCCTTTCGCTTCTCCGGAAAAAAGAGGAGGAGGGAATCCGGACCGCAATTCGGATAACCCTGGTCAGGGGGTATAATGATTTCGATGAGGCGGGTTTTGCAAAAATCATTGAAATGGCACAACCTCTCTTCGTTGAAATAAAGGGATACATGTATTTGGGATACAGTCGAATGAGATTATCAGAAACGAATGTACCCGATATGGAAACCATTCGAAGTTTCGCCACAAAAGTTGCCCAACTCTGTAACTATGATATCATGGATGAAAACGTGCCAAGCCGCGTTGTTTGTCTGAAGAGAAAAACATGAAATTCGATATTGAGGAATTCAAGGAACGCAGAAAAACCGATTTCGAGGGAGCATGGCATGCCGGACCGTCAGTCATTACGCCGCCGGAATCTTCTAAAATCTATCCGCGTTATGCGTATCGCCGGGCAAAAGTCCACCCGATTTTTGACACGATAAACCGCCTGCGGGAGGCCTATCTGTCAATGGGATTCGATGAGGCGATGGTGCCGACGTTCATCGATGAGCAGGATGTGTACCGCCAGTTCGGTCCGGAAGCTGCTGCAGTTTTGGACCGTGTCTACTATGTGGGAGGTCTGCCCCGTCCGAATGTAGGTATATCGAAAGAACGTCTGGATGCAATCTGCGCCATTACCGGAAAACCCCTTCCCGAAGGCACGGACGATAAGCTGATGAAGTGTCTCCACTCCTATAAGAAAGGCAAGTTCGATGGTGACGACCTCACTCATGAGATGTCTGTCGCTTTAGGCGTGGATGACGGCGTCGTTGTCCATATTCTGGACTCCGTCTTCCCTGAATTCAAAGAACTCATACCGGAATCTTCCAGAACGACACTTAGATCCCACATGACGAGCGGCTGGTTCATCTCGCTTGCCCAGATGTGGGACAAAAAACCTATGCCTATTCGAATGTTCTCCGTTGACCGGTGTTTCCGCCGCGAGCAGGAGGAGGATGCGACCCATCTCAGGTCCTACCACTCAGCTTCCTGTATCGTTGCAGGTGAAGATGTAACCATTGAAGAGGGAAAGGCCGTGGCAGAAGGGCTTCTTTCAGCATTCGGTTTTACCGAGTTCAGGTTCCAGCCGGATGAGAAACGCTCGAAATATTACATGCCGGAAACCCAGACTGAAGTGTATGGAAAACACCCGGTTCACGGATGGGTCGAGGTCGCAACATTCGGTATCTACTCTCCTGCGGCTCTCGCAGAATACGGAGTAGGTGTTCCGGTTATGAACCTCGGGATGGGTGTCGAGCGTCTTGCTATGGTTCTGACCCAGGCAGCAGATGTCAGAAAACTTTCCTTTGCCCAGCTGTATCCACCGGTATATTCGGATACCGAACTCACGAAAGGTATCGGGTTAAAGGAGGAGCCGGTAACAAATGAGGGGCGGCGTGCTGTTCATGCTATCATGAATATTGCAGCTAAGAATGCCACCGTGGTGTCCCCGTGTTCCTTCTCTGCCTGGAAAGGTGAACTCTTCGGATACAACGTAGAAATTTCTGTTGAGGAGCCTGAGGAGAACACGAGTCTTCTCGGTCCTGCCGCCCTGAATGATTTGTATGTCAGGAATGGTGCAGTGCTTGGCGTCCCGGACACTGAAAAGTATGCAGATATCAGAGCAGAAGGGGCTCCGGTCGGCATCTCCTTCCTCTTTGCGGCAGCAAATCTGGCGGTATCCCGTATCGAAGAAGCTGCAAGAGTTGGCGAGGGCACAAGTGTTCAGGTGAAAATGTCGAAACATCCGGGTGATGTGAATATCAAAATCGAGGAGTATGTCATGCGGTACATTACTGACAATAAAAAGAAACTTGATGTGCGCGGCCCGGTCTTTATGACGGTCACGTCAAAAATTCTCTAACCTATTTTTTTCGTTGAATGAAATATATTCTATACTAAAATAAGGGATAGATATTCTCTGCTTATCTAATAGCGCACGTTCCTTCGCACGGTTCCGTTTCCGGAACGACCAGACGATAGGCATTTGCGAGGACTGATGAGTTTGCAAGAAGACCGGCAACTAATACCGCCTCTAAGATTTCCTCATTGGTAATTCCCATTTTTTTTGCTACCTGCATATGATATGTCGTGCAGTGATCGCAGCGTAAAGCCGCGCCGACAGCAAGACTGATCAATTCCACAGTTTTTGCCGGCAAAGCACCTGCCTGACTCACCGCATTTTTATAGAGCAGATGCGAAATCAATGCTTCGGGGTTATCCTCCAGTTTCGTGTAAATCAGAGGAGTAGACCCGTTCTCCTCCTCGACCCTCGCCAGCCATTCGGCTGCCGTTTGCTTAGCCCCCTTTGTTTGTACCTCCCTGATTACCTCATCAAAACTCAAATCGAATTCTACCATGAGTTATACCACAATGTTTGTTTCCGAAAGTGGTTTGATACGGATAAGGATATAATCCCGCATACGTGACGGCAGAACATCCGTCACATCGCCGACTTTTACCTCATCTTCGATTACAAGGTCACGGACCCTTTGTGCATAATCCGGATAAGATAGTTTCAATCGGAGACCATTTAACTGGATGGCAATCGGAGCCGGTGAGTAAACTTCTTCGATTTCCGGAATCTCCTGCTTAATGATTGCCTGGAGTCGGGCGGGTGAAACCGACAGGGGGTCGTTTGCAATCTCCTGACGACGGGCAGCAACCACTTTTTCAACCTCCTCGATGACAAGGTCGAGCCGGTTAATATCTGCCTCAGTCTGGGTCCTGTGCATGAATCGCCCGAGTCCGCCAACGTATCCGGCGACCGGCGGGTCGGTCTGTTTTTCGAGGACCTGCCTCTCCGGCGCTCCTGTCAGAATGATTGGAACAGTAACCCCGCGTCTGAGTTTCGGGAACTTCGTCTCGATACACGAGGAAAAATTACCGAGAACGTAAATCGCCAAATCATGTTCATTGATTAGGTCACGTTCCTCATCATTCAACTGGGAAATGCGTTTCCCGAATCCCCGCGCCAAGCCGAGGACATTTGATTTTGAGCCGTTGCTTCTGAGATACTCAGCTACATCGCACGCTGAATGAGGCAGGTGATGAATCTCGAGACTCGGGATGACCACAACGATTTCAGTTCCGACAAGAGGCGACTCGGTTACTTCTCCCGCAAGCGGACGGGAAAACGTTATAAGACGTTTGACATCCTCTTTTGGCATCAAGACCTGAAGAACAACTTCGCTTGCGATGTTATGTCTCTGGACGATGTATCCACCGAGATCTTCGATATAATCAACGATTTCGTCAAGACGATACACACCGCCTTTATAGGTTACCGGAACAAGCATCATTGCATAGCCTCCTCCATTTTTGCAAACCTGTCCGCAATGATTTTATCAATATCTTCTGCAGGAATAGTATTTTCACTCGCAGCAAAAGAGAACCGGTTCTTTCCGTAATTTTCCCGACGGACCTTGAATCCCTCTGGTGCAATGACCTGGATTGCATAGATTAAATCTTTGAAGAGTGACTCTGAAGGATCAATTATCACCCACTCTCTTAGGTCTTTTGGGATATCCAGGTTTTTGATGATGACTGTAAACCTGTCCGGCTGGTCGACATTGTCGTGCCCGAGTTTGTTCCAGAGCATTTTGAGCATTGCAGCGAGGTATGTTTCATCCCCTACAGAGATGGTGGCCATTCCATCCTGAATCAATACGTTCCCCACATCAGAAACACGAATGAGTGAATGTGTTGGGTGAATGATACCAGTTGCCACGAACAACGGATACTCCGGATCGATATAGATGTGCAGACCCTCGACTATCCCGATCAGGTTATGATCCTGAAGTACAGTGGTGGCAATCTTATTGTAACTGTCCGATCCTTCTTCGGTGCATTCCACCTCGAAGTAGTCCAAACCTGCCATTTAAGCCTCCTTTGAGTTCTCCTTCTTGTCTATAAAACCGGAGGAAAGTAATGCCCCGCCAACGGACCCGATATACTGGGCGTGATGCGGCACGACGACTTCAGTCCTGAGCATTCTGCCCATAGCACGTACAAGACCCTGAATAAGTGCCGAGCCTCCTACCATGATTACCGGCTCTTTGATATCTACTTCCTGGAGCTGCTGTTCGTAGACCTGCTGGGCAACACTGTGGCAGGCTGCTGCTGCAACATCTGCACGTTTGTATCCGGCAGCTAAAGCATTGACAAGAGACTGTGTACCGAAAACAATACAGTAACTGTTCATAGGAACATTTTCCCCACCATCACTCTCCATAGATAGGGGTCCGAGTTCGGTGATGTCGACATCAAGACGCTTCGCGGTCATTTCAAGGAATCGTCCCGATGCTCCGGCACAGATACCTCCCATAGTAAATGAAGTTGGGATTCCGTCGTTCACGCTGATGGCTTTGTTGTCCATACCTCCAATATCGATGACGGTTGCAAATCCTTTTTGGGCATTTGCCAGATAGACCGCACCTTTCGAGTTGACGGTGAGTTCTTCTTGGACAAGGTCGGCTTTGAGATGTTTGCCGACAAGGAACCGCCCGTATCCGGTGGTCGCTGTCGCTTCTATGTCGGATATTTTGAGACCCGACTCTTTAAGGGCGAGAGCGATGACATCGTCGGCACTTTTCAGTACGTCGGTCGTCGGTCTCCACCCTGTTCCGATAATCTCGTTATCCCGCATGATGATGCATTTCGTGGTCGAAGATCCGGAATCCACTCCCATGGTTGTTCCAACCTGAACTTCACGCGCCATCAGAGACCGGCGTTTTGCGATGGTTGTAAGAGCTTCCAGCCTGGTCAGGAGAGTCGATGCACCGGTTCGTTCGTTAAATGAATAGGAGACAACCGGAATTTTTGAATTTTCAATAATATATCTGCGGAGTTCGTTCCGAACAATAGCCGCTTCAGCACAGCGGAAACAGCTTGCGATGAAGATTCCGTCAGCCTCGATTCTCCCATCCACGATTGCCTGGGCGCGTGCGATGGCAAGTTTCAGATCTGGACTTTTCACCAGCAGACCAAAATCCTTGTAGGCACGTTTTACGTCCTTTAAACAGACATCGGGGTAAAACATTTTTGCGCCGACTGTTTCCGCTGCGGAGGTGATTTCATTCTGGATACCGCTGTACTCTGCACCGCATGTAATCTGTGCTATTCTTACGGGCTGATCATCCTTAATCATTTTTTAATCACCAACTCTTTCAGGAACTGTTTTATTTCCGCGACAAAGGTGACGCCTTCCTCTTTTGAGGCGGGGTATCTGAGTTCTAGTCTCGGGATGTCTTTTTCCCGGAGCATGAATGCCAAAAGCTCGTTTGTTCTTGCACAACCCATACAGCCGAACGCGAAATCCGGCTCATCAATGATGATTGCGGCTTCTGCCTGTTCCACAAGAGGGCCGTAGAGAGACATTCGTCCGCGGATGCCTGAAGGAACTTCGACAGCCGCCCATTTCAGGCCTTTCTGGGGGTCTTCGGAGGTCATCTGGAGAGGCGGTGAATCAAACCCCGGCGTCTGGATATGTTCACGGATTGAGAGTGCTGCCCCAAGCGGTTCGTGGCCGAACCTTGCTACAAGGTCTGATAAGATAAGGCTGGTTGCCGGATAGATGAATACTTTTGCCATTATTTTTCCTCCGATATGAGTTGATTGAGTATATTTGCGTCAAGCGGTTCTTCAACCGTAAGTTTTTTTTGCGCGGTTTTCTTGAGTTCCGCAGCAGTCATTCCATCGGTTTCTTTGAGACCATACGAGAAGTATCTTACGAGACCCATCTCAAATTCGTGACCAAGATATCCAGGTCTTGCACCACCGAGATCGGCCCTGCACCGTCTGGAATCTCCCGGAGGAAACCCACGGTCTTTAATGAAAATCCTATACGGATCAAGGAGACGCAGGTGGTCGACAATTCTTTTGACATCTTCCGGTGAGCCGGTAATCTGGCACCCGAAACAGGTTTCTTTGATCATTACACCTTGGGCAATTTCATAGGCGGCTATTGCGATATCCTGTGGGGTCGTGTCAGGGGAATCTACGAATACATACTTTGTTACAGTCCCTACATACTGTGGGATATAGGGTTTCATTGCTTTCGCTCCCTGATGTATACGATGTCGCCTTCCTTCATCAGAGGGAGTTTATCTATATCGACCATTGTCCCGATTATGTTGGTTCCTTCGAATGGTTCACCTGTCGGTCCGTATTCTTTGTTTTCGACAATCCTTACTCCTACCATCCCGACTGCCTGACGTGAATCGTTTGTCAGAGCAAGGGCATTGTGTTTGGCCGGTTTTTTCAGGATATTTTCAGGAATGATGTTTATGTCGGTGGTAAACCGTGGTTTGAAGAGAAACATTTCATCGTCACCGTTGTAAATAAACGGCATCGTGCCGATTGCATACCGTTTCAGTCCGGTGACCCTGCGGAACAAATCGACCGATTTCGGTGCTTTTTTGTAATCTAATGTGATATCAAGAACATTATCCAGACTGACCGTATAGAGTGAGACTTTGCCGGTTTTGAGGACCTCAAGGGTTGTTGCCGGTTTCTGGTCGATGACAACCCTGTCGGTAATATCACGGTTATCTGCCAAGACCTTGAGACCGCGCTCTTTTGCCAAGGCAATGGCTTCTCCGAGCGGGAGACCTCGAAGGTCAAACAATACCGGCTCGACCCTGACCGAGAGCCGGGTTTTTTCAGGTGCGAACTTTGCAAGTTCGATACCTTTAGTAACCATTCCGGTTCTGGTGTGGTGGGTATTACTCGGCACATCTTTAGTATAAATGTAGAGTGCCCCGCATCCTTTTCCTGCGGTTCTTGCCGTAACGGTTCCTTCACGTCTGGGTTTCTGGAGTTCCTGCGGGACGAACAGTCTTCCCTCTGCATGATCTCTGATATACGTGGATGCTGTTCTGTCTATTGTGTATTGGTTTTCACGCATGCAGAAAAGCATGTGCTCAACAGATTCCGTGGAATCACAATCGATTTCGGCATGATTCTTCTTGAATCCTTCTGCGGTGATGAGAATTTCCGAAAATATCTGCATATCCTCTTCGACTTCAGTGGTGAGATCAGAGGTTACTTTTGCATTAGTCGAGTCGGTGCTGGAAAATACCTCTTCTATTCTGGTGATAGTGTCGCCGTTTTTCCAGCGGTTCATGATGCCGAGACCGGAGATGACTTTCCCTATAATTGCCCCGCCTTTTGCCGCGCCGTGATCACCCAGGTGTTCTCTGCGGGAAAATGTCAGGTAGGCATTTTTCGCATCATATCCGCCAGAGCCGAGACAGATGGCGCCCCTTTCATAGCGGTAGGTGTTTTTGTCGGGTGTGAATTTGTCAGGAAACGGTCCGAATGAGACTGCATTTCTGTCCTCAAAATGAACCCGAAGATTCGAACCGGTTTCTCCGGTTGGAATCGGGAACTTTACTTTCTTCGCCAGTTCGATTACAATATCCCCTGCAGTCGTGGAAAGACGAAGATGCGATGTTTTTTCCCGGGAAGTACTCCCGGGCAAAAGGAGAACAACTGAAGTTCCTTCCGGCTGGTCCGGGAGAAGAGTCTGGAGTGTGGTTTTTTCTGCAACGGTTTTCTGCTCACCATTGAGAAAAATCCGGATGTCAGTCATGAAGCAGTCCTACATCTCAAACATTTCTTCGGTCGTTTCGTGCAGAGCCCCTTCAGTGGC
>DATESH010000194.1:0-10858 GCA_035270965.1 Methanocorpusculum sp. | reverse complement strand
CCCATTACAATGATTACTGTTTTTTCCGGTGGAACGGGAACACCAAAACTCATCCGTGGTCTCAGACAGATTCTGCGTGACAATGAAATCACTGTTGTCGTGAATACGGCTGAGGATTTATGGATGTCGGGGTGTCTTGTTTCTCCGGATATCGATACCGTTCAATACCTTTTTTCCGGACTTCTGAATACTGATTCGTGGTGGGGAATCCGGGGAGATTCCTTTGAGACTTTTCATGCGATGGAAAAACTCGGCTATACCGAGCCCCTGCCGCTTGGGGAAAAGGACCGTGCTACAAATATAGCCCGTACCGAGTTTATGAGGCATGGCATGACTCTTACCGAAGCTACTGACAAAATTGTAAAAGCCTGCGGGGTCTCTGCGCGGATTCTGCCAATGTCGGATCAGGAGGTTACAACCTATGTGGTCTGTGAGGATGATTCGATGATGCATTATCAGAAGTACTGGGTAGGTCTTCGGGGGAATGTGTCTATCAAAGGAGTCGTCAGGGAAACTACCGATGGTGCCCCGCTGAAAACAACGCCCGAGGTCATCTCTGCAATTGAGGAAAGTGACGGTGTACTCATAGGTCCGTCGAATCCTGTGACGAGTATCGGTCCTATTCTTGAATGCGAAGGAGTTCGCGAGGCTCTGAAGAACAAGTTCACTGTGGCGGTAAGTCCGTTTATCGGGAATCGTCCGGTCAGTGGTCCGGCGGCAGCTCTGATGAAAGCATGGGGATATGAGTCCACCTCCTATGGGACCTGGCAGGTGTACAAGGATGTCGTGAATCTGTTCATTCAGGACATCAGGGATTCTGCAATAGAAGTGCCGGGAGCTCATCGTCTTGATACGATAATGACAAACGAACGAAAGGCAGAGTCGCTCGCATGGGATTTACTTTCGTACTTCCCGAGAAAATAAAAAAAGTCAGAGGCACCGCACACGGAAATTGTGTGCAGCTTTGCCCGGATCTTCGGCCTGATAGATTGCACGGCCGACAATAATCCCATCAACATATTTTTTTATGTCTTCGGGCTGTGCTCCCTGGGCACCAACGCCCGGTGAGTAGATTTTCATGGTATTGCCGATGATGTTTCTTAATATCATCGTTCGATCAGGTCTCGTGGCCGGAGCAATAATTCCATCGGCTCCGGCATCCTTTGCCATCTTTGCCATTTTTTCTGCATTCACCCCGGTAAGGAAGTCGAGAGCTCCGGGGTGACTCATCTCGCACACGGCCAGGGCAATGCCTCCATGGTCATGCGCTCCATCCACGACGGCTGCAAGGGAATCCGACCCGCAGAATGCGTGTGTGATGATTCCCGAGCATCCTGCTGCAAACACCTCATCACAGATGAGGGAGTTTGTGTTCGGGATGTCGGCAACTTTGAAATCTGCAATAACCGGAATATTGGCTTTTGCAAGTTCCTTTACAATACCGAGACCTGCCGATAGGACAAGCGGATACCCGATTTTTATTGCGTCCAGTTCTCCTTCGCAGGAATTTGCCACGCGGATTGCTTCGTCTGAACCCTTCACGTCCAACGCGAGAAGAAGTTCAGCCATTTATTTTGCCTCCAGACGCTCCAGGGTTGCCGATGCGAGAATCGGGAGAGTTATTGTCGCATCGCCATAAACGGTCACGCCGGTTCCCCCCTCGCCAATCTTACCCCATGACTTTGCCTCGTCAAGAGTTGCGCCGGAAAGTCCGCCAAGGTCGGGACGGTCTCCGGTGAGTTGGATAACGTACGTGAAATCATTGGGCGTCATCAGCATGGTCTGAAGCGTGAAGTTCTTCGGAACTCCTCCGCCGACCAGGACAGCTCCTGCTTTTTTCACACTGAATGCCTTATTGAGGAGAACATGCATGTCTCCGATTGCATCAAGAATTGTCTTCTTGTGGAACTGGGAATACATCCAATACTGGAGACCAAGTACTGAATCCTGGAATGCCGGACAGTAGATAGGGATATCATGTTTTGCTGCCGTTGCAAGAATGCCTGTGTCAAGTTGTTCGCCGATTGTTCTCAACAGTTTGCTGATTGTGATGGGTTCTTCCGGAAGTCCGCAGTACACGTCCTGAATGAATCCTTCGAGTTCTTCGAATGCTTCATTTGGCAGGAACACATCATAAATCCGGTTAACTTCATCGTGTCGAAGTCCGACATCATCACACTCGGCTTTGCCATGATAGTGGTGACAGCCGATCGCCTCGATTGTATCATGGGTGAGGTTTGCCCCAGTTGAGGTCAGGATATCAATGTGACCTTTTTCCATCAATGTTGAAACAATTCCTCCCATTCCTGCCGGGACCATCGCTCCGGAAAGAGCGAAGAACTTTGTCATGTCCGGATCGGAGAGCATTTTTTCGTATACGTCTACGGCGTGGAAGAGACTGCCTCCGTTATACGCGCCGGCTTTTCCCATCTCACAGACAAGCTCATTCACTGTCATGCCTGCACGCGGGATAAACTGTTTGACTGGTGTATTACAATGTTTATGCATGATTTTGACCTTAATGTTGGATATCATTGGTTTGACAAACTCATATAGGTATGTTTCACTGATGAAAACGGGTATCGAGTTTTTCAGAGATTCGAATCCCCGTTGAGTTGAATGCGGGGTTGTGCCGCTGATCAGAATTCTATTACCAGAGTAGTAACCGGAAAAGGCAGGTATTTTAGTTCACATACTGATTTTATGGATCATCTATTTTTCAGATATTCTGGAAACTCCGCAATATCGAGCGCATGAATCATCTATATTATCGATTAATCCATTTTTCCGGTCACGCTTATCATCCCAGGGATTATGCTGTGGAAAAATGATACCTGTGTATATACTATTGCATTCTATTCAAAATACAATATGGTGAAAATTTTCAGGAAAATCTAAAAAAATACTAAAATTAGCTAATCAAACAATTGGTGAGGGCAGCAGTATCCACACTGCTTTGTACTTCACATCCCCCACCTAATAGTAATATATGACGTTACCTGCTTTTAATCTTACCGTCTTTTCCCGTAAGGATACTCTGCTTTTTCAGGTCAGAGACAACGCCTGACAGGTATTCCGGTGTCAAATCAAAGGAAATGACATCATTTGTCCCTTCAAGCGGGAATGAGGGGGTGTCGAATGCGGCAAGCAGATCAGCCTCGCTCTGTGTCCCTTGAGAAACAAGATCATGGATTTTTGCAACGAGAGCCTGTTTGAAAAAGACTGCATCAATGAATCTTCCGGCTTCGTCGTCATCAACATCCATCTGATCCAGAACATCAGCAAGGTCGTCGATATCTGACGCAAACAACAGTTCTGCTCCGGCATTTACAATATACTCTGTGGTCGATGATGTTTGGATGTGAGTGGTGATTCCGGAATCTTTCAGATCATCTTCAGTTACACCCTCGAACTCTGTGTAGGGGTACATCACGCGAAGTTCATCCGGTTCCTTTGTTCCGAGAAGTGTGTAGCTTTCCTTATCCTCTGTATTTTCCAGAAGGTCATTGTCTTCCAGGGTTCCGAGAATCATCAGAGCAGTGACGAACTTTTCAGCAGCCTGTTTCTGAATTTCATCACCCATTACATCGATTGATTCTGCCTGGGCAAGAAGTTGTGACGGCGTTGCATCTGACAGAATGTCACCAGTTTTGTGAGACGTGAAAAATTCTGTAAGGGCTCTTTTACGTTCAAGCAGATCGGATTTCAACTCATCCAGATCGGCATCTTCTTCCTTTGCATTTATTTTATCAATGAGTTGCAAAAACGAAGATATGCTTCCCTCAAAGTAGGGTGTTCCTGAGAAATTGTGCTCAACAGAAATGCGTGACGGGCATTCCTTTTCCCGGAGATATTTCTGAAACGCAGCTGCGTCCTCGCGGGAATAAAATGTGATTTTCTCTTCCAGTGTCATCTAAGTAATTTGTTTGTTCTTTAGATGGTTATTACTTATGTGTTGTATTGACACATGTTAACATGTTACATATTATTTTATAGGAGTAACGCAAATATTCCTAAAGCGTATTAACACCACTTAAAATCCGGAAAACAAGACCTGTCTCCGGCGTGGTTTAAACACCACGGGGTATTGATGGGACTGTTTTTCGGGCGTTTTGTATTTGTTTTGCGCGGGTTTGGTGACTAAATCATGGTTCTCGATACTGGTGCAACAGCCTGGGTTCTCATTTCAACCGCATTAGTGTTGATGATGGTTCCTGCTGTCGGGCTGTTCTACGGCGGAATGGTAAGGAAAAAGAATGTCATCTCAACGATGATGTTGTCATTCGTGGCCCTCGCCCTAGGAATTGTTCAGTGGATTATTATCGGATACTCACTTGCGTTCGGCGGCGATGTTGCCGGAGTGATCGGCTGGTCTTTGGATTACGTCGGTCTTTCCGGAATACCGATTGACGGCGTGACTGGAGGCATACCTGACATCCTGTTCGTCTGTTTCCAGATGATGTTTGCCTGTCTGGCACTCGCGATTATGACCTCAGGAATTGTTGGACGGGTTAAGATGTCTTCATACATTGTCTTAGGTGTCCTGTGGCTGACTCTCGTTTATGCTCCTCTTGCCCACTGGGCATGGGGTGGCGGATGGGCTGCCCAGCTTGGTGCCCTTGACTTTGCCGGAGGGACAGTCGTACACATCAGTTCGGGATTTGCAGCTTTAGCCCTCGCTTTAGTAATTGGTAAGCGGATCGGATACGGCAAACAGACCTTTGCCCCCCACAACATTCCGATGACCCTTATTGGAGGAATGTTCTTAGTTGTGGGATGGTTCGGGTTCAACGCAGGTTCTGCCCTCGCTGCAAACGAACTTGCTGCAAGTGCCTTCCTGGTTACTGCTGCTTCAGCTGCAACCGGAGCTCTTACCTGGATGGCTCTTTCCTGGATAAACGGAAAGCCGAACTCACTTGGTTTTATCTCGGGAGCCCTGGCAGGTTTGGTTGGTATCACACCGGCAGCCGGATATGTTAACGTACTTGGCGCACTGCTTATAGGAGTCATCACATCGATGGTCTGTTATACGGCCCTTCGGTGGAGGATGAAGAAAGGAATCGACGAGTCTCTCGATGCCTGGGCAATTCATGGTATGGGGGGATTCGCCGGAGCAATTCTGACAGGTGTCTTTGCCGTCTCTGCAATATGCGGAGTTGGCGGTCTTATCGAAGGAAATGTTATGCAGTTTGGAATTCAGGTTCTTGATGCAGTAATTGCAGTGGCATACTCGTTTGGAGTAACCTTCATCCTTGGGTGGGTCATAAACAAGACCATGGGACTCCGGGTCTCGGAAGATGAGGAATACATCGGCATGGACCTTGTCCAACACGGTGAGCAGCAGGCATAAGCCAAAGAGGTAGCAAAACATGAAAATGATTATGGCTGTCATCCGCCCGGAGAAGGTGGATGATGTATTGAACGCACTTGAACAAAACAACATTCCGGGAGTGACAATCACCGAAGTTCTCGGTCGTGGTGAACAGGGAGGCATATGCCTTCAGTACCGGGCCGGGAAAATGCAGGTGAAAACTCTCCCGAAAACCAAACTGGAAATCGTTGTCCCTGATAAGGATGTGGAAAGTTTGATAAAAGTCATCCGTGAGCATGCCCGCACAGGCAAAAAAGGAGACGGTAGAATCTTTGTTATTCCTATCGAGGCAGCTGCCTGGGTCCGTACCGATGATTATATCACCGGCTGACCCTTCTTTTTTTTAAAGAGAAGAAACGCTCTATTCTTTTATCCGTATAACCGGCTTTGCCAGATGTCTTCTTGATCCCGGGGGGACCTCATACCAGCCTTTTGCAATATTTCTCCTGCATAGCCCAACCTCTCGGATTCTTGCAGAACATTCCCGGCATTTGTATCCCTTGTCTTTTCCTGCAGAGGTCATTCGCCCGCCGCACTCCGGGCACTGGGGAGATGAACGGCTCTTTGACTCAGCAAGCACGTCCACCCTGAACTTTTCCAGATGGAGAACACCTTTCATGTAACTTCCGCAGACTGTGAGTTCATCTCCGGATACTAGTTCACGAACCGCATTCCGGAATTGTTTCGTCGGTTCAAAAGCGAATACCTGAACGCTTAAGCCTTTCGCATGAATGGAAAAATGCACATGACCTCCGCGTTCCGTTATCGGAGTTGATTCAACCACGCCTGAAAACCGGTATGATTCTCCTTCGATCAATTCCCCGTCCGGGATTTGGAGAAGATGTGCATCAGTTCCCTGATTCGTTTCCCAAACTACAGAGAACGCCGGATCTTCTGTTTGCAAATACCCGGTTGCTTTTTTTACCCACTCGGGGGACTCTCCACGGATTCCATACAGCACGGGGTCTTTTCCATGTGGGATGCAGACAACCTCCCTTCGGATGAAATCCACGGTATCCCATGTATGAGGTCTTGTCTTCTCTTCCGATGAAAAAAATCCCTCCGGGTCAAAAATGCGCGGGGTTCCGCATGCCTCAGGTTTCCTGTATGCAAGACACTCATATGTTTTGTCCGGCAGAACCGACGAAACTGCTGCCAAAGCCCCGATTAATCCCCTGCAGTTTTTATATCCCTGATAGAGTGCTCCGATATTTTCCAGCCTGGTTACCGTCTCTTCGATTGAGCAGATTTTCTGCAGAGCCTGATAATAAAATGCCGGGTTGGGCGGGGACTCTACCACGACTATACCTGGATTCGTTTTTTCGCAGTCAAATTTGGCGTAACGTTCCACGAAACCGCGCGCAATTTTGAATGCCTCCTCCGGATTTCCGCCCTCGGTTTCAATACATATGGCGGCATTACCCCGTGTCTTCCAGATAATATTTGGATTAAGCCTTACAAGACGAAGATTTTTCACCATAAACCCGGTGTGTTTCAGCTCATCAGCTACCAACGCTCCAAGATATGTAGTACACATACCATCAGGTGAATCCGTGTCATCAATCCCAAGCAGCATAAAGGATATTATTTTATTGAACCGCATTACTATTACCATTATACATATTATGTCCAATGACAGACTTCTCCAAAATGTGGTCAGTATCCTTCTGATGACCGGATACAATGTCTCGGAACGCTGTGAAATTCGTCCGAGAAGTTTCGACCTGATGACATCAAAAGGAGAGAATCTGCTCGTTATCAAGGTAGTATCACAGATTGACAGCGTCAATGAAGATATTGCCTGGGACCTGGATAAAATCGCGCGGCATCTTCACGCAGTTCCGCTTATCATCGGAGAACGCGCAAGAGACGTGGCGCTGGAGCGTGGCGCGATCTATCTCAGGTATGGAATAAATGCCGTGTCTTCTGCCACTCTCTATGATTTTCTTGCCGAAGGAGAACTTCCCCTGGTCTACGCATCACCAGGTGGTCTTTATGTAAATATCGATGCAGAAAGACTCAGGACTATGCGGGAGGAACAGGCGATGTCTCTTGGCGATCTTGCTCATGCTCTTGGAGTGTCCCGGAGGACAATAAGCAAATACGAAGGCGGAATGGGCACGACTCTTGAGATGGCGATGCGGCTCGAGGAATTTTTCAACGATGACATTGTGAAGCCGATCGATTTGTTCCACTACACGCCGGTGGAGGAGGAACATGTTCAGGCCTCCCTACCCTCCGGTCATCATGTGGAGGGGGAAGTATCGTCGAAAAAAACGGAAGACCATCTCCGGTCAATCGGTATCAATGTTCATGAACTACGGAGATCTCCGTTTCACGCATTCGCGGTCTTCGAGAATGAAACCATCCTTACATGTTACGGTACCCCGCAGAAAACTGTTCAGCGTGCAGAGCTTGTGGGAAACATCTCCCAGATTACCGGGACTCATTCTCTCTGTGTGGTCTCTGATTACCGGAAGGAAAAGATGATTGGAAAGACGCTCGTAATCGGAGAGGAAAGGCTCAAGGGTGTGGAAGATGCCGAGGATCTTATGGAGATGGTGAGTGATGAGAAATAACACTATTTTTAAAATAAGGATATTGAAATAACACATTTGTTAGGAACAAACGCTAGTAGTAACACTTATTATCAAATACGTATTATCGTAATACACAGGTGAAATACTACGCACATTCCTGATTTTCTGTTTGGTTATAGCGGACTCGGCGTCCCTCTCGGTATTATATTCTGGATAATTGCCTTGGTTTTTATTGTCCTTGCAATCAACTGGGCGAGAAAAAATCTCGATGCATCAAAAATTCCGGTTATGGCAATCATTGCCGCGGGAATTTTTGCTCTTCAGGCCTTCAATCTCCCGACCGGTTTTGGTGTTTCCGGACATTTGGTAGGGGGTGCCCTTGCGGCAATTATTCTTGGCTCGCCTTTTGCAGCTGTTTTTGTTTTGACCATCGTTCTTGTCATCCAGGCCCTTATCTTTGGTGACGGCGGGGTCCTTGCACTTGGAGCAAATATCATCAACATGGGTGTTATCGCCGGTTTTGTTGGATTCTACTCCTTCAAAGGATTCAGATCCCTTATGCCAAAAATCCCAACCGCAGTAGCCGCAGGAATTGCGGCATGGTTGGCCTGCGTTATCGCGGCATGTTGTGCTGCGTTTGAAATTGCCCTTCTTGGCGCAGTTCCGCTTTCCATCGGTCTCCCGACGATGTTTATCTATCACGCGATTATTGGTGTCATTGAAGGTGTCATTACCGCAGTTGTAGTTACACTCGTCTTCAAAGTCCGCCCGGAACTCACCGGAGATACTACGAAAAAAGGTGTCCCAATTAAGAATTTCCTTGTGGTTGGTCTTGTGATTGCATTACTCATAGGAGGATGTGCAGTGTTCTTCGCATCAAGTAACCCTGACGGACTTGACAGCACGCTTCTTGTCAGTGGTGGAGTAAAAGATATCTTTTCTCCGGCAACAGGTGAAGAAATCGTTGAGGCAGAAGACCCGATCGGATGGCAGGCTCCTATGCCTGATTATTCTCTAGGCGATAGTGCGATTGGTGGAATCATAGCTTTGATTATAGGAATCTTTGCGGCACTTGTTATAATACTCATGGCGGCAAAAATCGTCTATGCTTCCTCCGGGAAGGATAAATAACTCCTATCTTTTTAAAATCTCACCCAAAGTATGTGTAAAATCTGACATTCTTCTGACTATGTAAGAACAATAATAAGGGAGACGAACTAATCTTCACATATGGTTGGAGAATCGGAACTCTCACGTATTGGTATTTCGTTACCTGAAAATCTGCTGACGAAATTTGACGATATCATTGGAAAGCGCGGATATTCCTCTAGATCGGAGGGAATCAGGGATGCAATCCGTTCCTACATCACCTATTATGAATGGATGAATGATGTTACCGGGGAACGTCAGGGGGTAATTACGATGGTTTACGAGCATGACCACCGTGGTCTGATGGAAACAATCACTGAAATCCAGCATGAAAACAGAAGAATTGTTCAGTCATCCATTCACTCGCACGTCAGTGATGAGCGGTGCCTTGAGGTTATTCTTGTCAGAGGTCAGGGGGAGCAGCTCAAACAGCTTGCAGAGCGGCTCATGTCACTCAAGGGTGTCGAGTCTGTCAAGCTGACAACAATAAAAACCGATTAGTATTTTTTAAATATTTCTGCTGAGGGAAACTAGCGGCTCCCCACATCCCCAAGCTAAAGCTTTACTAAACTAAGGTTGACGCCCGTGTTGACCTGTCATATCCATCAGCGAATTGAGTACACCCTCGATGAAGGTAATTCCCCCCTCGATTCCGGTGATAGGGCGTGCCGATATGGAAACACGGCTCCGGTCCGGAGGGGTGATACCCAGGAATGCGGCATCCGGATATGCTTTTGCCTCGAAACTTGAACCGAGGATAAGGTCAGGGTTACATGAAGTGATTTTTTTGGTGATTTCTGTGAGGTCGGTAACACAGGAAATTGTTTTTGCATCACGATTTCGTGCGAGAACAACAGGAACATCTGAACCGAAATAGCGTTCCATCATTTTTTTGGCGAATATGGCATAGCTTTCCTGTGAGCATACCGCGACTACCGGCGGTTCATACTTTCGGAGATATTTGTCGCTGTAGTAAAACATCTGCTCGTCAGCCCGTTTCCACTCGTCAAGGGCCGGGTCTATATCTGATTCAGGGAAGGTTTTCGCAAGATTTTCCAGCGTTTCTTTCAAATCGGGGAACAAAAACGAACCGAGCATTGATCCAACACCTGACGGATAAGAGGGATTTACTGATATTGTATGCAAAGCAGCTCCATTACGGAGATTTTCATACGTATCCTTTGCAAATCTTACGACTACCGGAATTCCCATGGTGGATAGAAGACGTTCTGCCTCGTGAAGATTACCTCTCCAGAATAAATCCAGGAGAGACACACCATCGATGTTCACACCGTCACGCATTTCATTTGTTTCGATTGCAAGACTATCATAGGCGATTTTTACTCCTTCCTCGACATTTCCAGCAAAACCCGGAGCGTCGACAAAAATCGCGGTTCCGTCACGAAATGCCCCGGCGAGGTCTTCGCCGGTAAGTGCCGGAATACAGGTGTTGAGAATTGCAATCGGTTTGTTCGTCTTCGAAACTTCCGTAACCACTTCCTTCAGGCGGTTTACCGTTCCGAATACAATCTCAGATTCAAGGAGATAGGTGCTGAAAAGCGGAACTTTCAGCAGTGACCGGGGATAGTAATAACATCCTGATGAGCCGTGAATAATCACAGAAAGCCCGGAAAATCCGGCAAGTATGGAACATGCCCCTGTCATGGCACATGGCCAGACCGGATTTACACAGAATCCTTCATCCATGGAGAATCTTCCTCCTCCAGAGATAGAGCATCTTCATTGTACCGGAGATTCCGACCGGCAGATAGAACGGGAGTCTGACTTCAGTACTGCC
>DATESH010000193.1:0-3577 GCA_035270965.1 Methanocorpusculum sp. | reverse complement strand
GATTTTATGAACAACACCTCTGACATCTCTCCGTGAAACGATACCAACGAGTTTTCCTTTGTGGTCTACAACCGGCACACCGCCAATCGAATGACGATCCATAAGATCTGCAACAAAAGCAACGGTAGTATCAGGCGTAACATACCTGACATCATGCTCGACTACATTGTCAATGGATTTTACCCGCATAACAAAAGCGGCTTCGGTTTCAGCAGAACAGTTTCTGTGAAGAACACCGATACCTCCTGCACGAGCCATGGAAATTGCCATTTCTGCCTCGGTGACGGTATCCATTGCGGCGCTGACCAGAGGAATTGCGAGCTGGATGTTTTTGGAGAATCTTGATTGTACATCTACATCATTTGGCTCGATCCATGATTCTGCCGGTTCAATCAGCACATCGTCAAAGGTGAGTGCTGTTGGGATGTTGAGTTTTTCTCCATACATAATATTTACCTTACCATCTGAATTGCTTTCTTCACGAGGTTTGCCTGAATCATTGTTGTTCTGTCTCCACCGCATACCATGCCGCGGACACCAATGATTTCCGGATCGATATCTTTGAGAACAGGGATGTCCTCAAATCTCAGGGAACCTGCAAGGGCTGTTCCAATTCCAAGAGAGTGGTTCAAATCGGTGAACTTCTGAAGAACATCCTTGCTCATAAATTCAAACGTATTTTTACCGTCTTTTCTGCCGGTATCAATCATTGAAAAATCAGCTCCGCATTCGGCTGCTATCGTAGTCATATCAAATGGACTTATTGAGGCAAGGCGTTCAAAGTCAGAATAAGCGGCGATGACGACCCTCTTTTCCGGGAACGGCTCTTTAACTGCACGGACTACAGCTTCAATAACTTCCTTTGCGGCTTTTTTATCACTGAACATCAGACCAATTTTGACAAAATCCGCTCCGGCGCATGCGGCACCATATGCTGCAAGTGATGCATTTCCGGGCGTAGGACGATAATCTCCAATCGCAGCAGAAACGGGAGTTGAATTGGCCATACCTTTAATATCGCGGATTACCCACGGGAAATTAGCCCCAAGCGATCCTTCGGCAGGTCGCTTGACGTCAATAATGTCAGCTTCTAGACAGAGTTTTGCCTCTTCTATCGAGCTTGGGCTGACTAAGAGTTTCATGTATATTATGTAGTATTGCTAGTTAATAGGACTTACGTCTTGGACGAGAAAAAAAGAATCAATCGTGGAGATGCATACCAGCACGGCGAACTGCCAGTTCCTCTTCCACAAGAGAAAAATCGACATTCGAAGCCTTAAGGGCAACCATCAGATGAAAAAGCAGATCTGCAGCTTCACCCACAGTTTTTTCCGGCACACCGTTTTTCACCGCAAGAATAAATTCAGTAGCTTCCTCACCAACTTTCTCAAGAGACTTATCGATACCCTTTTCATGGAAAAGAAGGTGCCGCACATAGGATTTCTCCAGAGCAGGAGACTCTGCTCTCTCGCAGATAATCTGCCAGAGCTCATCAAACACTTTCGCATCCGTCATACATCATCTCCGGTTGATGTTAGAATATCCCCAACCTCTTTTCCATAAAATCTTCGCACAAGTATGCGGGCTTTTTCAATCGTCGAACCGCCCTTGCCGATTGCAAGACCGAAGTCCGCTTTATCCGGCACGGTGACCATAACAGATTCACCCTGTCCACCGAAAGAGACCGCGGAAATATCCGCAGGCTTGAACATATTGGCAATGAACACCTCGCGGTCTTCATTATACTCAACCATCTCGATACGTTTCCCGAGAACACGGGACATTTTTTTGATATTGTCTCCTCCTTTGCCAATCGCAAGCCCCATGTCACCCGGACGGATAACATAGATGATCCGCTCGAACCGGTCATCGATTACACAATCGACCGCTGTCGCTTTGGTTAAAATACGGAGTTCTTCTATATATCGGCGTTCTTTGAATCCAAGAGATCTTTCCATTGTCTCCAGGTCAGAAACCTGAGAGTTGTCATGCGTAAAAATTTCACGCTGACTTGGGTATTGATTGTTGTTTTGCATAATATAATCTGTTTTTATATGAGAAATTTTTGGAGGGGCAAGTGCCCCGTATCTTCTTCTTAGTATGATCTGCCGACAAGGGCGGTTTTACCTGCTTTCCCGCAGATAATACACGGTCCTTCATCATCCACTACATATTTACTGCGGACACCTGTTCCAAGAAGAGATGAATTCGTGAGCTCTTCAAGTTTGTCGGCGCATTCCTTATCTCCGCACCAGTGAACAACAACGATGTTGTCCTCAAGCATCTTATTACATTCGTCGACGGTGGTTACAGTCTTCAAATGATTCTTCAGATGGTCTTCTGCCTTATCGAGAATCTGGTCGTGAGCTTCACCAAGTAATTTCATCACAGATTCTGCGGCATTGTCTCTTGGAATGGTTGTCTTGACACCGAGTCTGCTTACACAGACGAGCTGGTGATTGTCAAGATCACGCGGACCGAGTTCCACTCTGAGAGGGACACCGTGAAGTTCCCAGTGGTAATATTTTGCACCAGGGCGCATATCCCGTGCATCCGTCTTGACACGAAGACCTGCAGATTTGAGTTCGGCTTCGAGTGTTTCGACAGCTGCCGTAATTTCCGCACCGCGTTTTCCAACAATGATCGGGATGATGACAACCTGGGTCGGAGCAACCGTTGCCGGAAGAACCAGACCTTTATCATCTCCGTGAACACTGATGACGGCGGCAATACATCTCTCGGAAATACCAAAACATGTCTGGGACGCAAGCTTCTGCTCACCATTTATATCTTCATATGTGATATTGTAGGTCTTTGAGAAGTGGTCACCGAGATGGTGGACAGTTCCAATCTGGAGCGTGCGTCCGTCCGGCATGACCGTATCGATAGCCATCGTGAAATCGGCACCCGGAAATTTATCCCAGTCAGGACGACGTGAGATAATAATCGGGACACCAAGTTCACGGTAGAACTCTGTCGCAAGACCAAGTTCATACTCAACCTGTTTGTTCGCATCGTCCCAGTCGGTGTGCACCGTGTGGGACTCCATGAAGGAGGTAATCTCCCGGAGGCGGATAAGCGGTCTGGTATGTTTTGTCTCATACCTGAACGTGTTTACGACCTGGTAGAGTTTTAAGGGGAGGTCCGCATGCGAACGAACCCAGAGAGCATACATCGGATAGATTGCCGTTTCGCTGGTCGGGCGAAGAGCAAGCTTGACATCAAGCTCGGTGAGCCCCCCGTGGGTGACCCAGTAGACTTCATCTTCGAATCCTTTGATATGCTCTGCCTCTTTCATGAACTCGGTTTCCGGAATGAGAAGAGGGAAGAGTGTTTCCTCATGGTCTCTGTTCAAAAGGGAGCGGAGGAACGTGTACGTATGATTACGGAGTGCAAATCCAAAAGGATACCAGACATAAAGTCCCTTAACAGGATATCTGACATCCATAATATCCGCTCGGCGGATGACTTCGTTGTACCATGCACTAAAATCGGTACGGGAGGGGAGTGCCCCGGTTTCTTCTGCCATTAATTCACCTGAAGTAATTAATATAGGGTCCTTAACAGTATTAATCCC
>DATESH010000192.1:0-5538 GCA_035270965.1 Methanocorpusculum sp. | reverse complement strand
ATCAGTTCGTCTTTTACAATTCTCGTCTCCTTAAACATCGGCTGGAGATTATTCTGCCGGAGTCTTCTCATTCTGGTTTGTGGATACATGTTGCTTTACCTGAAATTATTGCTTTGAGGATGATTTCTGCGGTCTGTGTGTCGGTACATTCTGCGCTTGCCCGGATACTTTTTGCTGCATCATCGAGCAGTTTTTTTGTGAGAGCACTTGTGAGGTCGTCAATAACCGACTCCGTAAAGGGATCAGGGTCTTTGAGACGGTTCAGTGCCTTGTTTTTTTCACGCTGGCGGATTTCTTCTGCCCATGTGTAGAGTGACTTTGTCAGATCCCCGGAAGCGGCACGGTTGAATGCTTTGACAAACTCAGACAAAGCAGTTTTGGCAAGGTCTTCCGCATGCAGGCTCTCGGATTTTCGGATGGCGAGGTTTCTCTCAGAGATAGTTTTCAAATCATCCAACGTCTTGAGTGAAACACCCGGGACATCTTTACAGGACTCTTCGATATCCCGGGGCTGGGCTATGTCGATTAAAAGAAGACTTCGCGGGTGGGCATCAAGTGGCCAGAATCGTTCGTTCATGGTTTCGGCAAGTTCATTTGCGTGAATTATCAGATGGGGCGCTCCTGTACAGGAGATGACAACATCAGAAAGTGCAATGCACGGATAGAGCTGGTCAAGCCGCATGGCACGTCCGGTAATCTCCTTTGCAAGAATTACCGCCCGATCGTATGAGCGGTTTGTAACATAAATTGCCCGGAGATTTTTTTCACAAAGGGCACGGGCTACCAGAGTTCCCATCTCGCCGCCGCCTACAACAAGGATGTTTTTCCCGTCGAGTGTTTCCAGTAGTTCTTCGGCCAGAAGAACCGCCGCCGACCCGATTGAGACTGCTCCCTTATTGATACTGGTTTGTTGTCTGATGGAAATCCCTTCACGGATGGCGGTGTTCAGACAGACATCTGTGATGGCATCGTTTGTTCCATTTGACTCGGCAAGAAGCAGAGCGCGCCTCATCTGTCCGAGAATCTGATCTTCGCCGACGATCATGGATTTTGTGCCGGCGGCAAGTTCCAGAAGGTGCATGAGTGCATCTTCTCCTTCGAGAATTTCAAATCCGTATTTGTTTTCACTGTGCAGAAATTTCCTGAGAACTTCGGCACTTCCATGGACAAGAATCTCTACTCTGTTGCATGTCTGGAGAAGAACCACGCCGGAAAAAAGAGTTGCGGTCTTTTGGAAAAATGCCTTTTCATCATTAAACCTGAAGAGTCCGAGTACTTCCTCCCGGTATTTGCTGTGGTCTGCTGTCGCAATGATAATCCCGGTCAGAAGTTTTCTGGTCATAGGTATTTTCTGCAGATGTCTGTGTTCGGAACACCACTTTTGCAGGCGTTCTGTATTTCCCTATCTTCAATGACTTTCCAGAGGATTTCCGCTCTTCTTTCCTGTTCAGGTACGGATGTTTTCAGTTCTTCACGCAGGGTATTTTGCAGGAGAATCATGTTGTCCAGCCATGGGAGATTTTCTTCGAGATATTTCCGGATGAATGCCGGAACAACCGGTGCGGCTTTTTCTGTTGTGACGGCAATCTGATATTCTGTTCCGGCAATGACTGACGGAATCCGGATGTTACCTTCTCCCGTTGCATTGTTGTAGAATTTTCCGGCGGCTTTGGCAAGATTACAGAGCCTCTCGTTTTCCTTTTCATCTGATAACGCGGTTATGATGATGTCGTGTTTTTCTATCAGTTTATCCAGAACATCTTTATCCATTTCAGCGATTTCCGTCTGTTTGATGGATGCGTTTTTAAACGAGAAGAGTTCCGGGGATATGTCTTCTGCAACAATTGTCAATCGACCTGCACTGATGAAATGGCGGGCTTTCCGCACCCCCACGTCACCTGCCCCGAACACGAGAACACGGGATGCCGACAGGTCAAGAAAAAGCGGAATCATACTATTATGTCCGCGTGGAATCTGCATTAAGGTAATCTTTCTTTCTTTCGGGACAGAAGATTTCTGCCAGAATTCCTCCGGAGGAAACCGGCATCAGATGAGTATAGGATCCAACTGCGTTGTTGAAAACGACACCGTCATTCCCATTGGAAATACCTGTTCCTCTGCTTAGTGAATAGGCAAATTTGGCATAATTATCCATTGTAATGCCGCTGTAATGAAATTCGTGACCTTTGAACGGGTAGGAGATGCCGCCAAGAATCGCGGCTCCCTCTACATACTGAAGTGTTTTTTTAGCAGGCATAACCGTGTCGCCCGCAAAAACCCCGCACATGGGATACGTAGTGTCCTGTGAATATTCCCGCCAGCCTTTTTTGATGGTGAGAGACCGGGTCAGATACATCAGTCCGCCGCACTCTGCATAGATAGGAGTGCCCGATTTTGCTTCTTCGAGGATTGATTCCCGCATTGAAGCGTTCTCTGCAAGTTCGTTTGCAAATAATTCCGGGTATCCTCCGCCGAAAATATATCCGTCAGCGTCCGGAAGTGTGTCGTGAACCGGGCTGAACCTGATTGTTTCAAATCCCTGACTTCGCAAAACCGCTTCAAGCTCCCCGTAGTAAAAGGTAAACGCCTCGTCAAATGCAATCCCGATTTTCTTTTCCGGTTTCGGGTTTGATGATAATGACCTGGTTATGGAATTTGGTTCCGGTGTTACATCTTCCGCGATGGATTTTATTGCGTCAATGTCCACGTGTTCGCTGACATGCCGGATAACTCCATGTATGGTTTTTGCAAATTCCGGATTCTGCATTCCTTCTCTGAAGGGAACGAGCCCAAGATGCCGCATGGACAAATTCATGTCCGGGCTTCGCGGCACTGCTCCAAAAACAGGTATCCCGCAGTAGTATTCTATTGCGTCCTTTGCCTTTTGTACGTGCCGGCCTCCGCCGGTGTTGTTCAGAATTACGCCTTTTATGCGGACGTTCGGGTCGAATGCCTGGAATCCTTTGACAAGAGCGGCTGCAGAGCGGGTTATACTCCGGGCGTCGATGACGAGAATTGTCGGGAGGCTGAAGCGTTTGGCAATCGAGGCCGTGCTTCCGATGTCGGTGAGTGCATCGCGCCCTTCATAGAGTCCCCGTACTCCTTCGACGATGCCGAAATCCGCGTCCTTTGCTCCGTAGGAAAAGAGACCGGTCATCTCCTCATCACTTTGGACAAACGTGTCGAGGTTGTAGGACGGGCGTCCGGTGACCCCGGAAAGGTATGAAGTGTCGATATAGTCCATCGCAACTTTGTAGGTCTGGACGATTCCGCTTTGCGATATGAGGCCGGCGAGACCGAGTGTGATACTGGTTTTTCCGGCGCCTGACCTGTCTCCCGAGATAAGAAGCGATTTCATTTCATGCTCCGTAAAACCGCGCCAAACTCGCTTTCAACAATATTATGCACACCAAGCGTTTTTGGGTGAAGGTCAATCTCTACCATGACATAGGCGTGTCCCTGTTCCTTGAGCGGGATGACCTGACGCGGGCCGTTTGTTATAGAAAAAACGGTAATTCCGGATAATGCCTCAGGCTTTATGGCGTGCGGGATCCCGGTGAGGAGAATGAAGTCCGGCATCTCTTCTGCGATTTTTTTTGCGATTCTCTCTCCGTTTCCTCCGTATTCGTCCAGAGCTCCTATAAGTTCCGGGTGAACTCCCCTGGAGTTTAGTTCAGAGAGTATTGCGGCAGCATCATCTCGTACTTTCGGGAGCCCGCGGTTTTCGAGATTTGCTACATAGGTAACGTTTGCTTCCGGCGTAACTTCATGTACTGCACAAAGATGGTCCGCGAACATGTATGCCGTTTCTTTTTTGGCATTCATAATTACCATGCCTTTTTTTCCCGAGCGGAGAAGGGACAGGAGTTCCACTGCTGCAATATGTTTGAGGTCGCCCCGTGACGGGGAAATGTAGGTTTTGCATGCTGCCCCGCGTTCATGTTCATTTTTGTTTGCGGCGGCAAGGACTAGTTTCTGCCGCTCGTACTCTTCCTCAGAAATCCATCCGGCTTTTGCCGCCGGTTTGAGAGCTGCTAAAACCCCGTCGGTGTTTTCCCTGAATCCCGCATGAATCGAGACTCCGATTGCGGGCGTTTTTATTCCTGATGCTTCGATTCCTGCTTCAAGGTCTTCGCCGATAATCATCGAGACACAGGTGCCGACGACCGCAATGCGGTTCGGTGCGAACTCTTTTTCAGCGTAACGAAGCACGTCTTCCAGGATGTGCTGCCCGCCGAAGATGAACTCCTCGTCGCCAAGTGATGTTGTCAGTACGCGGAGTCCGTCCTCTTCAAGCAGGCGGGCATGTTTGAATGAGCATCCCGAGGGTCCGTGAAGGATTGCGAGTTCGACATTTAAATCCCGGAGAGTATAGAGAGCCGCGACAATCGAGCTCGGGCGCGGCTGAACATATCTCATCGGTTTGCAGGAGCAGGGCTTCTCCGATGGCTCATGAATTGCTTCATTCATTATTTTATCTCCATGTTTTTACTGCGAGAAGAACTCCTGCATTATGTTCTTTAGCATAGGAAAATGCCTGGGATTTTGCCTGGGCGAAGTTCAGGTTCCCATTTTTACTGACGGATATTGTATGCATGGGGGCTATTTCTGAGATGGTTTCCCTGATTGCTTCATCCTGAAATCCTTCACAGACTGCTTTGTGCTCCTCGCCTATTACGAGAACGATTTCCTTGTCCGGGACAAGAGTCCGGAGATAGGTTGCCGCATCGAGCGTTGTCTCTTTGGTTGTCCCGCTGTTTGCGTTGTCGAGGAAAGGCACGCCGTCTTCGAGATAATACTGCATGCGTCCTTCGATTGCGGTAAATCCGGCAAGTTTTGCCGGGTCGGCTCCAAGAATAAGAGCGGCCGCAGCAGCACATTTGAGCGGTTCACGGTATCCTGCGAGGGCAAGGAGCGGGTTTTCAAACGAGCCGCCGTTCCATGACATTGTCGTGCCTTCTACTGAAACAAGGTCGTCAACAATGTACCAGCCTGGTTTTGCCGGGACGCCTTTTGGGACAAGGACCGTTTTGCATTTTGAAAGCGACTCGAGTTTTGCCGCAAGAGCGCTTTTCTTTCCGGCGGCGACTCTGTAATCATCCGCCGAGGTAAGAATCCCGAGCGTTCCAATCCCGGTAACACCTGCTGAAACTTCGGCTACAATCCATTCTGCATTATGGGTTTTTGCCCCCTCGACTGCAAGGAGAACCGAGGCAGGCGTGATGCTTTTTTTCCAGAGGAGTTTTTTGTCCGGGCAGATGAAGGTCCCTCTGCTCGTATGAAGAATACCTTTTGCGGTAAACAGGGACGCGAGAGCGAATGAAGTGGTTGTTTTTCCTTTTGCACCGGTTACTTCTATCACCGTGTCCGGAAGAGGTCCGGCGAACCCGGCGAGCCGCCGGGTCATTTCGTGGTGGGAGATGACGTCCGTCGTTGTATTAAGGAGAGGATAGTCCGGGTCGAGATGGATGGGAGCGGTAATCAGATCATATTTCTGCGAAGCAGCTTCCTCAGGGGTGAGGCCAACTCCCCTATACA
>DATESH010000191.1:0-4178 GCA_035270965.1 Methanocorpusculum sp. | reverse complement strand
TGCCGTGTTAATGCGGAAGATCCGATGAACAACTATGCTGCGGATGCAGGAAAAATCACCCGTTACCGGTCGCCGGGCGGACCCGGTATCCGTATTGACAGTTGTATTCACGCAGGTTACTCGATTCCTCCGTATTATGACTCGATGATTGCAAAACTCTGTGCACGGGCAATGACCCGTGAGGAGACGATTGCCCGTATGCGCCGTGCCATCACGGAATATGTTATCATCGGCGTGAAGACCACTCTCCCGCTTCAGTATGCGGTAATGAACAGTCCTGAATTCATAGCAGGAAACACCCACACGCATTTCCTTCAGGACCCGGAGATCATGCGGTATCTTACGAGGTACATGCGTGAAAGCGAGACCCGTATGAATCAGCTCGGTGCCCCTCTCAAGCAGGGAAAAGAGAAAACCATCGCGGTCACCGCTGCGGTGAGCACTTACCTGAATGCCCTCGCTGCAAAGAACAGGATGAAAAAAGAATAATTTTTTTATTTCCGGTATCCTTCCAGCATCAGGGTCGCAATCTGTTTGACAGGAAGACCTGTCACCTGATGAAGATGGAACTCGCAGAACGGGCAGACGGTCACAATACAATCTGCTTCCGTCTTTTTTACCATCTCAGCACGCACTGCCCCGATTTTTGCCGCTTCTTCGGGCTTACCGGATTTTACCCCGCCGCCTGCTCCGCAGCATCTGGCAGGCATCTCCACGAACTTTTCTGCGACAGATTCCAGAAGTATGCGCGGCTGTTTGGAGATTCCCTGTCCCCTGAGTAAATGGCACGGGTCGTGATACGTGTATGTGCCTTCGACTTTGGAAGGAGCCTTGAATCCGAGTTCACAGAGTAACTCGGTGATGTCGACAACACGGAACGGCGTATCGTAATCGTTTTTCAGTGTCGCGCCACAGCCGGCGCACATGGTCATAACCGTATCCACTCCTGTTTTCACGAACGCATCGATGTTTCGTTTCTGCAGTTCGGGGATGAATCCCATGAAACCTGTTTTGATAAGCGGTGAGCCGCAGCAGACCTGGTCTTTTGGAATGATAACCCTGATTCCATTCTGGCGGAGAACTTCCATCGCGTCCAGCGCCGGCTGAGTCACACGACCGTTGAACATACAGCCGACGAAAAATCCAACTGTGGCACGGACTTCACCTTCTGGTTCGATTACGTCAGCCACCTGTTCAAGGAATGTCGGTTCTTTCCGCTCAACCGAGCGGCCGGTTTTTTCTATCAGAGAGGCAAGTGCCTTATGCGCCGGAAGCGAAAGACCTCTTTTCACTGCTTCTGCCCGGAGTTTTTCTATTGCTTTTCTGGGAGTATCTATCTTTTTTGGGCAGACCTCGACACATTTGCGGCAGGTCGTGCAGGAAAAAAGTCCCTTATCAATTGCTTCAACGATTCTGTCCGCATTGTCCCGCGAGTCAAGGTTGAGTCTCTGTTCCTGCCGCATAATGGTTGGACCTTTGTAATCCGAGGCAGAAATTGCTGGGCAGGATGAGATACAGGAGTAGCATTCGATGCACTCACGGAGAGGTTTTATCTCTTCAATAGATTCCTGTGTGACCTCGGGACAAGTTGATCCTCCGTTCATCCAGGCAATCTGTGCCATAATTGGGGCAATATCAGTTACCAAATCCCGGATTCGCGGGAGATCCAGCGGCTCGATTACATCTCCTTCATGTGCTTCCTGCATACAGGCAAGAACCGGTTCGCCGTTTACACGAACCGCACATGAACCGCACTGCCCTCCCCGGCAGCAGTGCCTGTAGGCAAACGTCGGGTCGATGGTATCTCTCACAGCATCCAAAACGTTCAGTACCCGTGCCGCTTTATTCACGGATACGTCGTATTCCACAAAGTGCGGCTGCTCTCCTGTGACCGGGTCAAAGCGTGAAATTGTTACTTTCATAATTTATCCTCCAGAATTTCAATACCGGATTTCCCTTTGACGAAGAAGGTGTGCCCGTACGGCGAGTCTGCATTCGTCCAGGTCTGTTTTACATCTGTCCTTGTGTGTGCTCCTCTGGATTCGCGTCTCAGGAGGGCTCCTTCGATGACGAGATGCGCCACCAGAAGCATATTTTCTGTGATGACTGCATCGGAAAGTTCGCGTGGCGATGAAATTTTGAGTTGGGTGTTCTGCAGTTTTTCAATTCCGCGTTCGGCGACTCTGAGATCAAGTTCGTTCCTATAGATTCCTACATTGTTCCACATTATCATTTTCATGGAACGTCTGACCTCAGCCGACTTTGCCGTGCCTTTGTAGAATAAATCAAGTTTTTCTTCAGCCGCTTTAATCTGCTGATTGTCGATTTTCTTTGTGGTTTTTTCGCATTTGCCTGCGGAGATACCTGCTCTTCTTCCGAATACCTGAGTTTCTGCAAGTGCATTCCCGCCGAGTCTGTTTGCTCCATGAACCCCGCCGGCAACTTCTCCTGCGGCAAAGAGATGCGGCACGGTCGTCAGAGTGTCTGGCGTGATTTTCAACCCGCCCATGAAGTGATGGGCTGTCGGCGCGACTTCCATCGGTTGGGTTCTGATGTCTACGCCAAACTGAAGGAACTGGTTCAGCATAATGGGAAGCCTGCTCTCAATCTGCTCACGCGGGAGATGGGACACATCGAGCCAGACGCCGCCGTGCTCGGTACCGCGCCCTTCGAGAACTTCGGTCGCAATAGATCGGGATATAACATCCCTCGTGGATAGGTCCATACGCTTCGGATCATATTTTTCCATGAACCGTTCGCCAAGAACATTTTTGAGAATGCCGCCCTCTCCTCTCACTGCTTCAGTGATGAGCCGTCCGCGTGAATCGTAGGGTATGACTGCTCCGGTCGGGTGGAACTGAACCTGCTCCATGTCGATGAGTTGTGCTCCTGCCCGGTAGCCAAGAGCATAACCGTCTCCGGTTCCCGCAGTCGAGTTGGTGGTCGTGTCGTAGACTTGACCCGCTCCTCCGGTTGCCAGAATGACCGCGTCGGCAGTGATAAGGCCAAGGTTTCCTTCCCGGTCGCAGGTTATTGCTCCATTAATTTTTTCGCCATCTGAAAGCAGGTCCAGGACGGTGATTTCATTCTCGATAGTGACCGATGAACTTCTGAGTTTTTCCAGAAGTGTCATTACTATTTCATGTCCTGTGTGATCTCCCGAGAAGCATGTCCGGGCACAACTCTGACCGCCGAAAGGCCGCTGTGCTATGCAGTTGTCTTTTCCTAAATCGAAAACGGCACCCCAGGTAAAAAGATCCCGTATTCTGTCAGGGGCTTCACTGGTAAGAATACGCACGAGGGTTTCATCGTTCAGGTACGCCCCGCCGCTCATCGTATCTTCAAAATGAGTCTGTATAGAATCGGTATTCTTCAGGACTGCATTGATACCGCCTTCTGCCATGACAGTACAGCCGCCTTTTCCTGTGATGGTTTTTGAAACGATGATTGTTTCACCATAGTTTTCCGCCTCAACCGCGGCTCGTATTCCCGCACCGCCCGAGCCGATGACGAGTACGTGACAGTCTGTTGTGTTTTCGATGCCCATTTCGAATCCTATGATATAGTTATTGGAAAGACAATGTGATAAAAGCGAGGGAAAAGGGCATTATACCTCAAGGACCGTCTCTCCGTCAGGGGTCGTATAGTATTTAATTACCGTGCCGTCAGGGTCATTCGTCGTGTAGCGGATATTTCCCGCGTCATCTGTTGACCAGATGGTGCTTGTCCCGTCAGTAAAAAGAATCGAGCCCTCGCTTTCATCGCCGATGAATATATTCCCGTCTTTATCCGTATATTGGGTAGGTTCATCCTGTGGTGACACACAGCCTGCTGAAATGACTGCGAGCACGAGAATGAGTCCGGCAATCCAGATTTTATTCATGAGAGATATTTGGTTACTCTAATTGAAATCTTTTGTTCAATCCCGCATAGTATATCTCGTGGTACGTCCCACAATCTACACAACTATTAAAAGGTGCTACCAATAGATGCGGCTCGTAATGAAATTCGGTGGAACATCGGTTGGCGATGGAAAGTGTATCGCCAAAGTCGTTGATATCATCAAAAAATCCCATGAGGAAGGCAATGAAATTGCCGTTGTCGTATCTGCAATGACCAAGGTTACCGACCAGATTATTGCAGAGGCCGAGGGAATAATCGGCTGTACTGATAAGAAG
>DATESH010000190.1:0-5489 GCA_035270965.1 Methanocorpusculum sp. | reverse complement strand
CTCTCCTGAATGGGAATTTTCGTCATCGACGAATCCGGTCAGAAGCCACAGAGGCATGCCGCCCCAGATATTTCCCTCACTGTCTGTGTAGGTAATGCTGTGCATCGATTCATCGCCCATCAGACTTATGCAGGCAAGACCTGACTCAAAGTATCCTTTGGTCATTTCAGCATTCACGGAGCCGTTCAGCTGAAGTGTCCAGTCGACATTTTTCGGGCGGATCTCGATTTTCACGATGTTCTGTGTGGACAGTCCTCCCGGAGAAGCAAAACCGCTGTTGTAGTGCCAGAGTTCTTCAGGGATTGTGTAATACATATCCGCACTGCTGAAGACATTGTCGTCACTCGAAAAGAAGAGTCTCGGCCCTTCTTTGTAGGCGGGAATCATTTTTCCGTCTGCATACCATGCAATGAAAGCGGTTCCAAGACGGGGATTGGTTTCATAGATGTTGTTGTATTCAAACGTGTTTTTCCAGTTGTCGCTTGCAGTAAAAACGATCTGATCGTTTGTATCCATGCCGCCAACAAGGTCGGTGAGCGTTGAAACCGCGACACCTTTGACAATGTTATTGACCTTCCAGTTTCCGTCAAGATATTCTTCTTTCAGGTCCCAGCCGGCACCCTGACCAAGTTTCGGTTCGGTGATTTTCGTGGCAAGACCCTGGAAACCGAAGGCTGTTTCACCATCGCCGATGACCGGGTAGGTGACCGGATCCGAGATGATTTCAGCCCAGGTAAGATTAATCTGCTTTATGACGCTGCCGTTCACATCATACTTTACGACCGTGATTCCCAGGTCCTCGGGGATTTCCTGGAAATCCGTCAACCGGATTTGGGTAAGACCGGATACTGCAAGGTTCGTGAATGTGCTGTTCCCGGTAGTATATGCGGCTTCGCCGACAAGTCTCAGCGGGTAGTTTTTTCCCGTGAGCGGCTGCCCGTTGAGTTTGTCTGCGACGATGTATCCGTTGGAATCAGCCGCGATAAGTCTGCTTTCGATATCTTTGCTGTATCCGTCTCCTGAAGAGAGAACGATGGTATAGCCGGTTTTTGCAAGGTCCGTGCTGAATGCCGGAATCGAGTAGTCATCAACGTAACCGATAAGCGTTTCAAGCGGGATTCCTGACCAGACATCCTTTGTTGCCGGATCGGTGAACGACGTCTTTGCGGCCGGAGTTATCAGTGCTTCTACTTCGGATTTGCCCAGAGATATGCTGAAGTTCCTGCCTTCAAGGGAAAGGTACCACTCTTCTCCCTGATAGGCGTCCCCGACCAGTTCAATGGATCTGATGTTGCCGAACTCTCCGGATACCGCGGTGCCGACAAGCGTCACCGGTCCGTTTTCTACCGGGGTCCCGTCCGTCTTTTCTGCGGCAATTACATATTTATCAGCATCCGTTTTCCCGCCGGCAATCCCGGATGAACAAATCTCATAGGTCCTGCCTGCATAATCCGTGATAACGATCATGTAGGGATTTTCTGAAATCAGGTCGGTGTTCAATGAGAAGTGACCCTGACTGTATTCTCCGGGGATGCCTTTTTCCAGGTCATCGACTGTTGAAACAAGCGTGTAGAGCGGCATACCCGTGTAACCGTTCACGGTTACGAAATGGTGGGATGATCCGTCATACTCGTCTCTGGTCAGGCAGCGTTCCATCTTTCCTGACAGGAGAACAAGCCCCTCGTCTGAATACCCGGACACAACGGGTTTTTCTGTGACGAACTCTCCCGCCCAGCTGATTGAGACTGCGGGTTTGAACAATGTCAGCGTATCCGTGTAGGAGTAAACAACTCCATTCCTGTCGGTATTTTCTGCAGCGGCTCCCACACCAGTGAATAAGCCGATGATGAGAAGAACCAGAATGATTCTTCCCGCCATTTTTACCGCAGAATACCTGTTATCTTTTTTACATTGCATTACAGAATCTCCGAAACACCCACTTCAGACTTATATCGACCAAAAAGTACCGGTCATGCTGATTAAAATGAGTTAATATACTTATTGTAAGTTTACTATATTGAGTGTTGGGTAAATTACAATTGGTTAATTATTACGCAATACTATATCATATTAACTGATTATATTTAACAGGTTAATTAAACCTGAATTGATGAAGATACACAAAAAAGGTTAAGGTTAAGATTTATCTTCTGCCGAAGTAGATTCCCGCAGCTGCAAGACCTGCAAAGATTCCTGCAATCGGCAGAGGGGAGGCAGTCGAAGTCGGCTGTGCCTTTTCGGTGGTTGCCGTCATGGAAACAGTGCAGTTATCATAGTCGTAGATAAGAGTAATGACCTGACCATTTGTAACAGTAGAGTTGGACCAGTCCGGAAGGGTTTTTGCACCGATTTTCTCGCCATCTATGTAAAGTGACCAGCTGCCGTCGCCTTTGTGCACACGTCCGAGCAGTGAATCGATGTTGAACCACATAGTGTCTGAGCCCATCTGGTTGTAGAACGTGACATTCTTGCCGAACGTGTTGAACAGCATGCCCGCGATTGAGTCGGAGGCAACATCGGTGTTGACACCTGAACTGATTTGGTCTGCCGGTATTACGACAATCGTGTTATCAATAAACACTGTTTTATCTACAGTTTCTGCTGCACTAACGGTTCCGACCAGCAGGAACAGTGCAAGTACTACCAGAAAAATTTTGACTGCATTGTTAATTACTTTCATTTACTAAAACTCCAAAACCCACACCACTGCCGGCATACTGCCGGCGGTTCACATCTTCATTGACAAATGGTGAATCTGAAAAATGGGTATGCTTATTTTGTATATATGTTTATTAGTTATAGTTTTCTATCGTTCAAGCGGGATTGCGGGAGAAACGGTATGAATAAGGTCTGAAAAAAAAGAGAAAGGATTGCGGGTCAGTTTTTGAAACTGTGAATCGGTGCCGGAATTCTTCCGCCGCGGTTAATGAAATCCGCACACGAGAATTTATTCACTGCCTGGATAGGGGCATAGCCGAGAAGCCCGCCGAACTCCACGGTGTCTCCGATATCTTTTCCGATAACCGGAATCAGTCTGACACCCGTTGTCTTCTGGTTTATCATTCCAATCGCGGCTTCATCGGCGATGATTCCGGAAATCGTTGCGGCCGAAGTATTTCCCGGAATCGCGATCATATCAAGACCGACCGAACATACCGAGGTCATTGCCTCAAGTTTTTCAATATTAATGGAGCCTCTGTTCACGGCATCGATCATGCCCTGGTCTTCACTGACAGGGATGAATGCTCCGGAAAGTCCGCCGACATATGAACTTGCCATCACTCCGCCCTTTTTGACCTGATCGTTCAAAAGAGCGAGAGCCGCAGTTGTGCCCGGGGCACCAACGGATTCGAGTCCCATCTCTTCCAGAATCCCGGCAACACTGTCTCCGACTGCGGGTGTCGGGGCAAGAGAAAGATCCACGATACCGAACGGAATTCCAAGCCTCTTCGATGCTTCGAGTGCGACCAGCTGTCCCATACGGGTGACCTTGAACGCCGTCTTCTTCACGGTTTCTGAGAGCACTTCGAAGTTTTCGCCGCGGACCGCTTCGAGAGCATGCTTTACCACGCCCGGACCGCTGACACCGACATTGATAACCGCATCCCCTTCGGTCACGCCGTGGAATGCCCCTGCCATGAACGGGTTGTCATCAGGAGCATTGCATAACACGACGAGTTTTGCGCATCCGAGGGATCCGTTTTCCTTCGTTGCCTCTGCGGTTGCTTTTACAATCTCGCCCATGAGTTTGACTGCATCCATATTGATACCGGTCTTCGTCGAACCGATATTTATCGAACTGCAGATCCGCTCAGTAGATGCAAGTGCCTGCGGAATCGACCGGATGAGATTTTCATCCGCCCGTGTCATTCCTTTGCATACGAGAGCCGAGTATCCTCCAAGGAAGTTTACGCCGACCTCTTTTGCGGCTCTGTCGAGCGTTTTTGCGATAGTGACAAAATCCTCCGGGGATTTGCATGCCGACCCGCCGATTAGGGCAATCGGGGTCACCGAGATACGCTTGTTGACGATCGGGATACCATATTCCTGCTCGATATCATTGCCGACAGAGACCAGATCCTTTGCCACACGCGTGATTTTATCATATATTTTCGTATTGAGTGCATCAAGATCCGTGTCGCAGCAGTCAAGAAGACTGATACCTAGTGTGATTGTTCTGACATCGAGCTTTTCATGCTCGATCATCTTATTGGTTTCACTTACTTCAAAAATATTAATCATGATTTCTTTAGATCCGGTGCATTTTTTCAAAGATTTCTTCACGCTGGCATCTGATACGGACCCCTGTCTCTTCTCCGAGCAGTTCAAGTTCGTGTGCCATGTCGCCGAACGATACGGCAGATTTGCCCGTATCAACGATCATCATCATATTGAAGTATCCCTGCACAATGGTCTGGGATATGTCTTCGACATTAATCTGATTTTTTGCCAGATACGTGCATACTTTTGCGATGATGCCAACTGCATCTTTTCCAACGACGGTGATAATGGTTTTGTTCATGTTCCTCTCCTTATGTGTTATTTAAAAAGTCACTAATTCATTCATCCTGTGTGAACAAATAGCTTTGTTTGTCCTGGAAGAAAAAAAGGGGGGTTCAGCCCCATGAGGCAAGTGTCGTCTGCGTATATTTTCCGAGCGATAAATACGGCATCGCCCGTTTCATAATTACACCGCATTCACGGAGCACGTCCGGGTTTCTGACATTTTTTTCCTCCCGTGTTTTGAGAATTGTGCCGGCACTCACAGGACCGATGCCAGGCACACGCAAAAGCTCCGCGAACTCTGCGGTTACCGGATTCACCTCGGGAAGGGTTTTGGCAAGGAGGATTTTCGGGTCGGTGTTTATGAGCATGCCGTCTTCGTCGAAGACGGGGGATGTTTCTGCACGTTCGTATCCGTACAGCCGGAGCAGGGCATCGACCTGATACCATCTGTTTGTACGCCAGACAGGAGTGTTTTCATGCTGTTCGAGGGGTGTCCCGGAAATTGCATGAAATGCGGAGTAATAGACCCTTGCAGGATGGTATTTCTCATAACTTGTCATGACGGTGTTGAAAATATCAGCATCGGATTCATCTGCCGCCCCGACGACGAATTGTGTCGAGTGCTGCCCGGGCATGATTTCGGCAAGCCATTTGTGCCGGGTCAGGAGATCGGATGAGTAATTCTTCACGGATGCAAGTTCCGAAAGATACGATGCATTCGGGGCTTCCAGATTAATACTCAGCCGTGTGGCATACTTTGCCATTTCAGTAATGTCGGTCCGGTTTGCGCCGGGGAGGACTTTGAGATGAAGGTAACCGTTGTAACCGGAGCTCCTGAGGATTTTTGCGGTTTCGGTGAGCCGTTCCATGCCGAGATCCGCATCACCCCGGGGAATTCCGGTACTTAAGAGAAGACCGCCTGCTTTTCCCCGGCGATGGAGTTCGAGAAAGCCGTGAGCGAGTTCTTCGGGGGTGAAACTGAT
>DATESH010000189.1:0-5679 GCA_035270965.1 Methanocorpusculum sp. | reverse complement strand
GTACAACCTTCGATCCCGAGCTCTTTACATGGGCATTTCGACCGGACATAGGCAACGCCTTTGTTTGCGTTGATGGTGGTGAACGGATAGTTGGCAATCTCTACATTTGCAAGCGTTAGCGACTTATAAATTGTCGATTTGCCGCAGTTTGGTTTTCCAGCGAGTGCAATCTGTAACATTTTTTTTATCTTTCCTTTTATAGAGGGGTGATATCTGATTTATGAATTGGGCTGATGCACTATTATGTGTTGCGTCGCAGACCGGACCGGGTAAGGGCAGTCTGTCAGAATCCCGGATGGATCCGGACATACCCTGAGCACATTAATAATGCAGTATGACATCGCCGCCGTTTTTGACGGTTTCGGCATATCTCTGGACATTATCTTCGATTGACGCTAAATTGATCGCCTCGTGAAGCCGGGAACTGAATTCGGTCTTCAGTTCTTCTGATAGAATGCACCGTCCGGCAAGCTCATATCCGCCGTCAAGAACTCCCTCGGCTGCCATCTTTACAACGACCCGGTCAACCATGGAAATGGTCGCCGGCTCCATAAGATCAAGCACACATGCCCCGCGCCCTCCGGGTGCCTGCTCGATTTCCCCGTAAAAAGCCCCGCGTGACAGGTCCAGCCCCGCACCGATACATGCCGGAGTAAAGGTCGCATACAGCACAGCATACCCGTGCGAAAACATCGCGTTCACCGGGTCGGGATAGGGAGGGAGAACCCTCCGGTGATATTCAAGCGTCTGCGGAACCGCACGGGACAAAATCTCGTAATACATCGCCTTTGTAAATGAAAACAGCCGTCCAATCTCCGGAAGAGTAATCAGGAAATTCAGCTCGTCCCGTGCAGCGTTCAAAACCTCCAGTTCGCCCTTGTAAAACAGACCCGCAGGGTCGGACTCGGCAAGTTCATTCAGGAAACGCATCCGTTCCCCGAGAGATGCCTGAATTGTTGCCATAGCAAATTTATGGACAGGCATCCCTCTTTGTGCCGCTGACAGACGAGGTCCCCCCCCGCCGTACAACCCGCCGACAGGTTTCCCATGGACATCGAAAAACGAAACTGGAATCCCGCGTTCTGCCAGACGCTCCAGCACCACAGTATTCAGGGAATGCCCGCCGGCAATCAGAAGATGGCTCACCTCATCCAGAGGATACCGGGTCACCTTCCCGTCCTGCCGGACAAGAAGCGAATCCTTCGTGGACTTGATCTCGGCACCGAATCCCCATACAGTAACCCATGGGACCGTCAAAAGAGATCATCCTCCGGCTTATCGCCATTCAGCTGTACACGGCATTTCCCGCAGAAATAATTCCGTTTCCGGTCAAGATCATCAAGGTTCCTCGGACAGTACATAATACAGCCCGGATTATCACAATGTCCCAGTCCGAACAGGTGACCGATTTCGTGCGCCCCTTCTTTGACAAGTCTCGCAATCAGATCAGAATCATCCTCATGCCTTCCGTAAAACTCGTTTCGCAGACGGTAAGGTGAAACAATCGACACCCCGAGCCGCGGGTATGCAAGCCCGTAGACAAAATCCGCGAGAGGTTCAAAAAGATCCACGGGCGTCACCAGCAGAATCTTTTCATAGATATGGTTAAATTTGTTATAGTATTCAATATCGACATCCGCCGGTTTGAAGAGATCTGGCGTTCTCCTGCGGAACATGTCGAGTTTGGTCAGAATTTTCACCGCGTCATACTGATTTCTGGCTGAATTGAAGCCTTCGAGCGGAAAAATTCCATTATCTATCCGCGAGACCGGCATCTCGAGAACTGCTGAAAGTTCTTCGGAAACCGGTCGGGAAAAACCAATCGGCACACGACTGTCCCAGAAAAGATGTACCCCCATAGTTGTAGTTATATTACTGTCCGAATCTATAAACTTACTTAAATGATAAACAAAATCGAGACCATCATCGGGCACTATATTAAAGATAATTACTGTTCCGCGGTGGAAGTCGGGTTCGGGGGAAAAACCATTGCCGCGAAGATTCTCCAGGATGCGGGAGTCCCGATTCTCTGCACGGACGTGCACTCATATCCTGATTTAGATGTGCCTTCGGTCGTCGATGACTGCGTAGAGCCGGTCTTGTCCTATTATCATGCTGAGGTAATCTACGCAATCCGCCCCGGTACTGAAATTGTTCCGGCACTAATCGAACTTGCGAAAAAAGTCGGGGCAGATCTGATTGTGTATCATCTGGGTTTTGAATTGTTTGAAGACGGCGGGGAAAAAATAGATGTCGGCGGGATTATGCTGCACCGGTATGTTCACCAGTGATGGGCATATCCTCTTTTTTCAAGGACCTTTCCATCGCACCTGACTTCTTTTCCCGGCACGACATTTCCAAGGACCGTATATCTCACACCAATCCCTGATAAACCAGCCGGCGGTATACAGAACAAAAGCCCGAAGTCTCCGCCCCCGTAGAGGTAATCTTCCATAGCTGACCCGGAACAGACATCAGGGAGCAAAAACCGGCTTGAATCAAGTTCAAACCCAACCCCGGATGCCGCGGACATATCATACAGCGAGATGGCGAGACCGTCAGAGACATCCATCATCGAGGTCGCGCCCGCACGTGCGATAATCTGCCCTGCTTCGACCTGGGGGACGGGAGTCAGCAGATAAGAACGGTACTCCAGATTCCCGTTCAGTCCTGCCATCGCACATCCGGGTGTTCCGGTAATGCAGACCGCATCTCCCGGCGAAGCTCCGGATCTGCGGAGGTAATACTCTTTGGCAACGATACCAAAAGCAGTCGTCACGACCGTAAATTCCCGGTGACTGTCAATATCCCCTCCGGCAACCTTCGCCCCAAACCGTTTTGCGCAGGAAACCGCACCTTTCATAAACGGAACCAGCCTTTTTGGATCATCCAGACCGACAGCTGCCAGAACCTGGACAGGCTGTGCCCCGCAGCTGGCGATATCTGACAGAGTGACCGCGACGCTCATCCAGCCTTTTTCAAACTCTGTCATTCCTATCGGGAAATCAGTCGTTTCATGCAGCATATCGGTACTTGATACAAGTATACTGCCGTCGGGCAGCTCAAACGAGGCGCAGTCATCAGCTGTTTCCTCGGTTCCGATTAAATCTCTGATCGTATCCAGAAGAGCACGGTCATCCATTATTTTTTCAGCTCCTTTTTTCGTTCTGCACGATACTCGGACAGCACGCCGAATAAAACATGCGATATGGTCTTCTCACCGTCTTTTTCCGCGGGTTTCTTTACAGGGACCGGTTTCGGCACAGGTTTCTGTTTCTTTGGAAGAGGCGCCGGAGCCGGTTTCGGCATCGGTTTTGGTTTTTGAACTGCTTTCTCTATTCTTTTGGCAGGTGTCTGAACCGGTGTTGGTTTTTGAACTGCTTTCTCTATTCTTTTAGCAGGTGTCTGAACCGGTATTGGTTTTTGAACCGCGTTCTCTATTCTTTTGGCAGGGATCTGAACCGGCGTTCTCTCCGGTTTCGACATGAACGTGTGTTTATCCCTCTTTGGAACCTGAACCGGTTCGGATTCCTGCGTCTCCGTCTCAGATTCCATCTCCGGCCCGATTCTCTTCACCCGTTCAATCTGTGACTCGTCCGCCTTTCCATGAATCTGCCCGGACTTTTTCTCATTATTGTAGACAACCTGCGTCTCTTTCCATCCGGCAAGAGCCGTTTCATACTCTGCCGTGTTTACAACGCCAATCGTCCCCTTCACCCGCGGGGAAAGGGTTGTCCCGTCCAGAATCGGAACGCCGGCATCCCGGAACTCCTCGATAAGATTCTGGCTCTGTGCCCGCTGGAAAGTCAGCCGCGGCAGAATGACTGCCCCGATCTTCGCATCGGCAAGCCTGCGGACGACGGATTTGTCCCATCCGTCAATCTTCAGCACATAGAGAATATCCTCTTCGCCGACCCCCATCTCATCGTCCAGACTCTTCAGGTGTTCCTCCCCCAGAATTTGCAGAATCTTCAGGGCTGTGCAGCCTTCGCCTGCCTGCAGGGAAATGAAATGCTTCATTCGCTCTATCTGCATCCGCATATTTCTCATCTGGCGGTCGTCACTGCGGGGTGCCTTCTTTCCCGGTGCCTCCTCCGTATCGCGGGAAGAAATCTTCCCGGTCTGCCTAACTTCCTGTTTTCGTTCTTCTCTCTCGAAAACAAGCTGTTTTTGCAGAGCGAAAATCGCTTTGTCTTTTACTTCCACTTCTTCGGATAAACTCCCGGCGAGTTTACGAAGCTTTGTGAGCGACTCCTCGAGCTGTGCGATATGTTCATCCTTTTCATCGGAGACCAGATCGACTGGAATAACCTCCGGTTCCACTGGAGCCTCTTCGGGATTTTCGATACCGGCAATAATATTCTCGAGGGAAAGCCCGCGGATAATTCCTGCACGGACCACATCGAAGTCTGTTCCGGGCGGCATTCTCTTCCGGACCGAATCAAATTTGTTCGCATAACTCCGGTACGCGGAAACTGCCGCAGAAAGAGCATCACGCTCATGGTCGTTGGAAAAATCATGTCCCTCGGTCAGTTCATGCTTATCTTTGATCAGCATGTCCTTTGCCGGTTTCCATGCGACAGCCGAAAATGCCCGCCGGATTTTCTCAATCACTGACGGTATATCTGCTTTGTCCGTTGCAATCAGAACCGGCTTACCTATTCCGGAGATGATCTCCGCTGGATTGAGAATCCGCGGGCTCGAAAGATGAATCAGGTCCCCATCCAGATTCAGGACGGCGATACCCGCGGTTGTGCCCGGGTCGATTCCCACTATAATATATGCGGGTTTTTTCGAGAGCGAAACAAATGCCGGCTTCTCTTTTCTCTTCCCGGAAACCCTGACCCAGACCCCGCCGGATATGCGGGAGGAGACCGGGACTTCGGTCCGCGGTGCCCTTACTCTGAAGATGGTCATGCTGCCGCCGTGAAAAACCCTGCGGGATGTGATGAGATATGAAAGCCCTTTTGCCGAAAGTTTCGCCTCGATCTCGCGGGACCGGGATTGTACTGCTTCATGCATCTTTGGGACATGCCTTCGGTGTGAGCGGGCAAGGGATCCTGCCCGGAAAACGGTCACCGTCGTTACATCTTCGTATGCGAGAACCTCATATCCTCCGCCGAACGATGCAATCAGAGCTGCAGTTTTTGCTTCTTCCATCGGGTTGGTCTTATCGAATCTGAGGTTATACCGCTCTGCGATTTTTGCGATTGGTTCCATTCGGATGCCGTCTCCGGAAATCTGGACGAGTTTTGTTCCATACGGCAGATTGTTCAGTATTCCATATAAGCCGGCGGCTCCGACGGTAAAATCGCGGATATTTCCGATGGCAAGAATCGCGGGACGCTCGGCATCGATCATCCGGAGCAGCCGGGAGAGGGGGATGTTTCTCTCTTCTGATTCGATGCGGCGTTCAGATACCCGGACAAGGGCATAATTCGGGCGGTTACTGCCGTTTTCGATATATCCCCTGACTGTTTCGATGCCGAATATAAGAGTGTTCATGTTCTTACGAAGCGGAGTGCCTCTTCGAGGTCATATTTGGTCTGGTATTTTTTCGCGAAGAAGGTGATGACGGTGTCGAGGTCATGCCGGAGCGTCGCGTCTGCGTTCTGGTGGTCGGGGGTAATCCACTGGGGCCAGTCGATTAAGCAGATGGTTTCACCGTCATACATGATA
>DATESH010000188.1:0-5312 GCA_035270965.1 Methanocorpusculum sp. | reverse complement strand
CCTGTCATGGCACATGGCCAGACCGGATTTACACAGAATCCTTCATCCATGGAGAATCTTCCTCCTCCAGAGATAGAGCATCTTCATTGTACCGGAGATTCCGACCGGCAGATAGAACGGGAGTCTGACTTCAGTACTGCCAGGTGATTCCGTCATTCCAATCCGTTTGATTGCTTCGCGTGCTACGGCAAATGTTCCTTTGACCAGTTCTGCGCCGAGAAACACGGAACTCCCTTTTAGGTTTGAAAATTTAGAGAGCATATCTTCTTGATAGGCAGTTTCCTCTGACACGGCACTTTCGATTTTTTCTGAAGATATACCGCAGGCTTCACCAGTTTCACGCAAAAATGTGAGAGCTCCAGAAAGTCCTCTTGGAAACTCAGGAATGATTGGACGGTTGAATTTTTTTCCGAGTTCACATCCTGCATCATAAGAGCGTTCATCTCTCAGAATAAAACAGGATGCAGTTCCAAGTTTTTTGAGCGTGGGGATATCTGTATTCCTGCAAAACCTCACGGTGACGGTGAGCCCAAGCAGATCCAGAAGTCTGGTAACTTCTGAAAAATTCTCTTCGACCTCCGACTCGAGATTTTTTTCTCCAATGATTGCTACGGTGCCGGGTATGGGCTCAGCGGGGTCGGCAAGATCAGCGAGTCCGATTAGCGCGGCGTTCTCCCCATCTTTTGCACTGCCTCCGAGAAATCCTGAGGTAGGAATGTAGAGAATGTGCTTTGCATAAGCATGTTCCTGACAGACCGCCCGGCAGTCATCACCAATTGTTTCTGGCACGCATGATGTGACTACAATGATGAGGTCCGGATTTTTTTCTGCAGCACGATCAAGTGCCTGCCGGAGACACCTCTCCCCCCCGAAAATAACATCCTTATCCGAAAGACCGGAGACCATAATCTCCGGTGTGATGTTTGTATTAGCATCATTCATCATTGCATGGAGCATGGAAAAAGTCTGATGGGCACAGCCTCTGGGAGCATGAACTACTGTTACCGCTCCAGGAATAAAACAGGCGACGGATAGTGCTCCCGTAAGGGTGCAGCCTGCCATCCTTGATTCATAGATAGTTTCTTGCAAGTTCTTCCAGTTCCTCTAATGCCAGTGGTGTAGGAATCCGAAGGTCGGTGTTATCCAGAATTATTTTTGCGCAGTTTCTGTATACTTCTGCCTGCTCAGATTTTGGATTGTGTTCAATCACGGTCATACAATTCACCTCTGCTGCACGGACCGAGTTGCTTCGCGGGATATAACAGACAAGTCTGGAGCCAATCCTTTTTGCAAACTCTTCAACGAGTTCGCGTTCATTCTCCATATTTTTCGCATTGCAGATTACTCCTCCGAGCCGGCATTTTGCAGAGCTTCTCTCGGATATTCGTGCAATTGCTTTGCAGATATTATTTGCCGCGTAAAGACTCATCAGCTCGCCGCTCGTGACAAGATAAACCTCTTGTGCGTATCCATCCCTCATCGGCATGGCAAATCCGCCGCAGACCACATCTCCGAGAACATCATAGATGACCACGTCGCCAAAGAGCGCATCCATTTTTTCGAGAAGCTGGAATGTGGCAATAATTCCCCGCCCTGCACAACCGATACCGGGCTCGGGTCCCCCTGCTTCCACACACCGGATGTTTCCAAATCCATGATAGATGATATCTTCAGTTTTGAGCTCTTTATGCTCATACATCTGCTCCAACACGGTCGGAATCCAGCGTCCATGCATGAGCATGCGTGTACTGTCATGTTTCGGGTCACACCCGATCTGCATGACATCAAGGTTCATCTCAGAAAAAGCCGCTGAAAGATTTGCCGATGTGGTGGATTTTCCAATCCCTCCTTTTCCATAAAAGGCAATCTGTCTCATTTGAATATATGTTGACCTGCAAAATACATATAAGTTGAGTTAAATCCAGCCTGGCTGGGAAACGTCCAAAGTTCCGGGTTACTCTGCTCTCTTCTTTGAGCCCGTTCGCGGATCAAATCCCCTGATAATACCCAGACCGAGGATAAGTACTGGTATAACTTCCAGTCTTGCAATCCACATAACGAAGAATAATATAATCTTTGCATAATCCGGCATCAACGGTCCGATAATTCCGGTTGAACTTCCGTTGTTTCCGATACAACTACAGAGATCATACATTGTCCCCAGCAGATTCTCCGAGAAATATGGGTCATGCAGGAAAATGATGAGTGTTATGATTAACAGCAGAAGATAAAGCAGAACCAGAATAAGCGATTTTGCAATCAAATTCTCTGTATTATTCCCATAAATCGGTTTTCCGTCGTGGCGCATCGGAACAACGGTACGAGGGCTCCGGAGTGTCTTTCTGATCCACCAGGTAAGCGCCTCGAACATAACCTGGATACGGCTGAGTTTGATCCCTCCTGCAGTACTTCCCGGGGCTCCGCCAATTATGACGATAATAGACAGGAAAAGGATTGGCGCAACTCCCCATCCCGCAAAGTTCGTGTTCTGGAATCCGGTGGAACTCACAGCCGTACTTGCCATAAACAGACTTTCACGAAGCGTGTCCACAAGAGGCATTTCCGTGATTAATAGTTCAATAACAAGAACTGCAGAAACAATCAGGAATACACCAACCAGCATCTGCAGAAGCTTGTCGTGCAGAATTCCCCGAAATGACCTGCTTACGTAGGTAACATAATAGAGCCGGAAAGGAATTGCGCCCGCAATCATAATCGGGATTAAAACCATTTCTAGAGCCAGATTGTCAAAGTGGATAAGTCCCTCGGAATAAATGCACATACCTCCGGTGGAAACTGCACAGAATGCAACGTTAACCGCATCCCATAGATTGAGACCTGTCAGAAGAATAGCAAAAACTGCAATCAGGGTTAAAACAAGGTAGATTTTCCACATCTGCATGGCAGTTGCAATCACGCTGGGCATGAATGATTCGGATCTCCCCTCCGATCGGTAGAGATTCTGGGTCACAAGACCGCTCCTGCTTGCAATCGTCAGAGAGAATGCAACGATTCCAAGACCGCCAATCCATTGCATAAATGAACGCCACAAGAGAATGGTTTTTGGCCACTCTTGCAGATTTGTTGCAAGAGAAAATCCGGTTCCGGTCCAGGCCGACATTGACTCGAACGCCGCATCAATTGTTGGCATCCCGGCAAAAATAAATGGGAAACAACCAAGAATGCCTACAAGAGCCCAGATAATGGCAGTCGCAGAAATAGAAAGGCTTGCCCGCGGCGGTATGTTATTTTTCGGGAGAAGCCGGAGCGCTCCCCCGAGTCCGAGCATTGCTACGGTGGATGCTCCCATCCACGGCAGGGCATACCATTCCTGATAAATACAACCGACAATAATCGGAAGAAGTGAGGCTCCTCCTATTAATAGCAGAACCGAGCCGATATCTCGACCAATCGTCGGAAGTTCCCTGACATAACCCATGTGTAATACAATTAGGTGTTTGATAATTATAGAAGTTCCCCGAAAAACTTTTTTCGGGAGAGAAAAAAATAGGAAAGAAAAATTATACTTTCTTAATCCAGAGTCCGTGAATATTGCAGTATTCCCCGGCTTTCTCAGCTTTTGCGGTTGTCTTAACCATCATTTCCGGTTTCTCTCCCGGGATAAGGAACTTCTCGTGGAAAATGCCGTCGTTAGTTCGGAGAGCAATCCAGGTGATGTAGTGTTCATCAATCATTGGGTGGGCAACCGAGCCGACCGATACTTTGTATCCGCCTGCAACTGTTTCGATAACGGGAACATGTTTTTCGACTGCGGCATCAGTGCTGTTTTCTGCAAGTAATACCATTGGCTTCCCGCAGCATACAAGTTCACCTTTACCTTTACCAATTACTCTGACTGTGTTCCCACAGACATTACATTTGTAAATTTCTTTTGCTTGCGTCATAACTGATTAGTAGGTCAATCAGAAATAAAAAAGTACGTATCGTGGAATAAAAAAGAAGATCAGAGCGTTTTATGACGCTCTTCAATAGAATCTGCCAGTTTGTGCAGAGCTGTAATCGCCGACTCATCGGGAAGACCTTTGATGTACACCGGCTCAAGCATTTCGGCTTCAAGCGGGGTCAGCATCTCAGCGAGATAGTTCACGGCATTGGTTCCCCAGCCGTATGAACCGATAACACCGAGGTACTTTGCCTTCGGGCGAAGTGCTCTGACCAGATATGCAGCGTTCACTGCAAGCGGGTGAGGACCATAGAGAACGGTCGGTGTTGCAAGAATAATCGTTGCCGCGTCAACTAATGAGCTGCCGAGTACACCGGTATCCGTTTCAAGAAGATTATACTGCTGAACCGGAATTCCACGCTGGACAAGATCGTCAACCAGGAAATTCACCATCATTTTAGTACTGCCGTGCATGGATACATAGGCGACAACGACAGCGTTCTTTGGTGTATCACTTGACCAGTCACGGTAAAGGTCGATGATTTTTGCCGGAAGTTTCAGAACCGGACCATGACTCGGACCGATATACTCAGGGGCTATTTCATCTACCAGTCCAAGATACTCCTTCACGGATGATCTGAACGGCATCATAATTGCCGCATAATAGCGTTTTGCCGCTTCCAGATAATCCGGAGAATTGTCATCCTGGAAAAGTGTCGGTGATGCATAATGCGTTCCAAGGAAGTCCGATGTAAACAGAATCTTGTCTTCGACAACTTCTGCAAACATCGTGTCAGGCCAGTGAACCCAGGGTGCAAGATAGAACTTCAGTGTCTTGTCGCCAAGAGAAAGCGTTTCTCTGTCCCCGATAACGATGAACCGCTCTTCAAGTCCTTCCAGGTGATGCATTGCCATCAAAAGACCTTTACAGACTTCATTGGTGACAACTTTTGCCATCGGGTAAACTTCAAGCATAAGAGGGAGCAGACCCGAGTGATCCTGCTCTGCATGCAGACAGACGATATAATCCAGGGAATCCAGCTTAAGTCTCATGAGATTGGTGACAAAATCAGCCTCACCATGGGGCTCACCGGTATCAACTAGTGCGGTCTTTTCGCTGCCTTTTACAAGGTAAGCATTGTAGCTGCTACCTCTCGACGTTGGCATAATTGCATCAAAGTAACGGAGGTCCCAGTCAATCGTACCGACCGAATAAATATTTTCAACAATCTCACAGGCTGCCATGGGATTTACACCTTTTTAAACAGGGATTTGCTTGCACCGCAAACCGGACATTTCCAGGTATCCGGAAGTGCTTCAAATGCTGTTCCAGCAGGATACATAATTCCTGCACCTTTTGCCGGGTCGTAGACATATCCACAAACCGTACAACGATATTTGTCCATTT
>DATESH010000187.1:0-5427 GCA_035270965.1 Methanocorpusculum sp. | reverse complement strand
AAAACACCAAACACGCTTAATACTTTTTTCATACGGATTTACATATCTCCGGCATACCATAAAAATCAATCTGATGTTAATTTAATCAATTAAATCTATTTAACATGACTGTAATGGGTGATTACTGGTTTATTCTTGATATTTTCCCATATATATTTGGTTTTTTACAAAAAATGCAGATAAAATGTTGATATAATCGGGTGTATCAAAAATGACCTGTTTTGGTCATGTAATCCTCAGGAAATATTGGCTGGCGCATATCAGGGTGAAAATATTCCAAAAAAGAGATTTGGAAGAGTATGTTTTTGATATTCGCTCAATCAAAATAGATTAATAAACGTAAATTATGCCGGAGGGATTCAGATAGACATTGATGTCCTCTTTGATGGTGCCGTCGGCAATCTTTTCCGGCACGGCGGTCATGACCCGGTTCATCAGTGCGCCGGTATCATACTGGACCTTGATGTTGATCTGGCGTGCGGCTTTGTAAATCAGAAAGACCTCCCGGGTAAGTTCGCTTCCTGCGGAAAGTGTGCAGACAAGAGTTGCTTCCAGTGAATAAATGTATTCAAGTGCTTCTTTTGCGAGCCGGATATTATCATTTGCTGATTTTTCAATCAGACTGATATTTGAGCGGGTGGTCTGAAGTTCGTCAGCGATATCCTGCTGAGTCATACCTTCCTTTCGGCATTGAATCACCATCTTCTGACGATCTGTTAGCAACGGTCCGGGCATTATCTTACCTTTGTAACTGAAGAGTATAAAATATCTTTGATTCCAATATTTTTTGAAAAAACTCCGGCAAATTCGGGAAATCTGTATTATTCCCGGGGTAAAATCCTGCGCACGTGGTTTCCACCAGTATTCATCAAAAAATCCGAGCAGGACGCGCAAAATGCTTCAAATGTAATTATAAGCCTTTATACGTTCCTCTTTAAAAAACCAAAATAACCGGAATACTTGCGCGTATCGGCAAACAGAGGCATTTGCCGGGATTATCAGGGGTTAATTCAATACAGTAACTATATTGCTTTTGTAAAACAAATATTGTGTTGTGTGTGGGTTTATGATATTTTGTAAACTAACACTAGTTTACATAAACTCAAACAGATTAACCTGACTGTATATTAATATACTCTGGTTTAAAGAAATCTATCCATACGAGGTTTACCAAGAATGGCTGATTTTAAGTATGTTCAGAGCACGTGTCCCTACTGTGGAACAGGTTGCTCCTTCAACCTCGTTGTCAGTGACGGAAAAGTAGTGGGTGTGTCTCCATATCCCCGTTCACCTGTCAACGAAGGAAAACTCTGTCCAAAAGGGATGTATGCCAACGAGTTCATCAACTCCCCCGACAGACTTACAACCCCGCTTATCCGCAGAGATGGAAAGCTGGTTCCGGTATCCTGGGATGAGGCAACGACCTTTATCGCAGAAAACCTGAAGAAGTATAAACCATCAGAACGCTGCGCTCTATCATCTGCCCGTGTGTCCAACGAAGACAACTATGCCATGATGAAGTTCGCCCGTGGTGTTCTGAAGACCAACAACCTTGACCACTGTGCACGTCTGTGCCACTCTTCTACCGTGGCAGGTTTAGCCGGTTCCTTTGGATCCGGTGCAATGACAAACAGTATTCCTGATATTGCCGACTCCAATTGTATTTTCATCATCGGTTCCAACACCTTTGAGCAGCACCCGTTAATCGGACGCCGCGAATACATGGCAAAAGCAAAAGGTGCACACTACATCTACGCTGACCCGAGACGTACAATCACCAGCAGCCAGGCAGATCTTTTCTTACAGTTCCACTCCGGATCTGATGTAGCTCTCCTTAACGGTCTGATGCATGATATCATTAAAAACGGATGGGAAGACAAAGAGTTCATTGAAAAACGTACCAAAGGCTACGAAGAACTCAAAACCCTTGTCATGCAGGACAGATACAGTCTTGAAAACGTATCCAAGATTACCGGCCTTCCGCCCGAAGACATCCACACTGCAGCAGACTGGATTGCAAACTCCGGCAGCTGTGCGTTAATTTACTCAATGGGTATCACCCAGCACACAGTCGGTGTCGACAACGTGCACGCAACTGCAAACCTTCAGATGCTTACCGGAAACCTCGGCAAACCAGGAACCGGTGTCAACCCGCTGCGTGGCCAGAACAATGTTCAGGGTGCCTGCGATATGGGAGCACTTCCGGTTAGTTTCCCCGGATACCAGAAAGTCACCGACCCGGCAGTACACAAGAAGTTCGCCGACGCATGGGGCTTCCCCGAAGACATCGCTCCGACTCAGAACGGATACGAAGTCACCATCATGATGAATGTTCTCGTGGACAACCCCGGAGAACTCAAATGCATGTACATCATGGGTGAAAACCCGCTTATGTCCGACCCGGACTTAAACCACGTTAAAGAAGCATTCGAAAACATCGAGTTCCTCGTTGTCCAGGATATCTTCTACAACGAAACCTGTGATTACGCTGATGTTATCCTTCCGGCTGTCTGTTATGCAGAACGTGACGGAACCCAGACCAGCACCGAACGCCGTGTCATCCGCTGGAGAAAGGCTCAGAACGCTCCCGGAGAAGCACTCGACGACTGGAAGATCATCTCTATGGTTGCCGCAAAGATGGGCTATGAAAAGCAGTTCGCATGGAAATCCGCATCTGAGATTTTCGACGAAATGGCAACTCTCACCCCGCAGTATCATGGAATGAATTACGAGCGTCTTAACACGCCCGAAGGTCTCCACTGGCCATGCAAGACTCCTGAGGACCCCGGAACCCCGATTCTCCACAAAGAGAAGTTCCTTACCGCAGATGGTCTTGCAGTCTTCTTCCCGGCAGACTGGAAAGCACCTGCTGAAGTTCCGGATGACGAATATCCGTTCGTCTTCACTACCGGACGCAGTCTGTTCCACTGGCATACCGGTACCATGACCCGCCGCAGTCCGACTCTCGACCACGAAGTTCCGACCGGCTGGATCGAAATCAATGACGAGGACGCAAAAGCATTAGGTATTAATGACGGTGAAATGGTTCACGCAACAACCCGCCGTGCCACAATCTCTGTGACGGCAAGAGTAAGCCCGCAGATTATGAAAGGTACGACTTTCATGCCGTTCCACTTCGCTGAATGTGCAGCCAACCTGCTTACCCACAATGCACTTGACCCGGTCTGTAAGATTCCGGAATACAAGGCATGTGCAATTAAAATTACCAAAATCGAGGGAGGTCAGTAAATGTCTGCCAAAGGCGATATGTTCTACGCATGGACCGCAGTTCCCGGAATTAAGGGAGAATGCGGCGGTGCCGTAACATCCATACTCAAATACCTGCTTGACAGCAAAATTGTCGATGCGGTTTTAACCGTCCAGAAAGGTCTTGATGTTTATGATGCAGAACCGATAGTCATTACCGACTCTGCCGATCTTTCAAAGACTGCCGGATCCCTTCACTGCGGAACCCTGCTTCTGCCAAAGCTCATCAAAAAGTACCTGAACGGTGCAAAAGACCTGAAAATTGCCGTTACCTGCAAAGGCTGCGATGCAAAAGCAATGTATGAGCTTGCAAAGCGTAACCAGATCAATCTTGACAATGTCGTTATGATTGGTCTGAACTGCGGTGGTTCAGTCTCTCCGGTTGTTGCCCGTCAGATGATTTCATCCAAATACGGCATCAACCCGAATGATGTAGTGAAAGAGGAAATCGACAAGGGACAGTTCATTGTTATGACCAAAGACGGTCAGCACAAAGGCATCTCAATCGATGAGCTCGAGGCAGAAGGTCTCGGCCGCAGAACCAACTGTCAGCGCTGCGAAACCAAGATTCCGCGTCAGTGTGATATTGTCTGCGGTAACTGGGGTGTTATCGGTGATAAAGCCGGTAAAGCAACCTTCGTAGAAATCTGTTCCGAGAAAGGCGCAATGGTCTTTGACGGCGCCGTCAAAGCCGGCGTTCTTGAAACCAGCGCACCGAGCCCGAAGGGTCTTGAGATTCGCGATAAAATCGAGAATGTCATGATCAAGATGGGCAAGAAGAATCAGGAGAAGCAGTTTGCCACAATTGGTGAAGGCACCGGCGGCCGTCTGACTCACATCATGGCCGAAACCAGCCGCTGTATTAAATGCTACGGCTGTATCGAAGCCTGCCCGATTTGTTACTGTGTCGAGTGTTCAACCAAGAAGAATCATTTAGTCCCGTCAGGAAGACTCCCGCCGGACTTTATGTTCCAGCTGATCAGATTCGCCCACATCGCAGATTCCTGTGTGAACTGCGGTCAGTGTACTGATGTCTGCCCGATGAACATTCCGAACTCACTCTTTATGCATGCCCAGCAGGTCGAACTTCAGAAGATGTTCGGTCACAAACCAGGTATGGATATGGAGCTCCCAGTCCTTGCCTATGCAGAAGAAGCCGATGAGCGTGCCCGTCTGCATGCAACCGGTTCGGATATGATCTTTGAGAACGTATTCAAAGAGTAATTTCCATCCCTCCAATAATCCGGATTAAAACCTTACAGAGATAAACGGAGAAAATTACACCCTTTCTCTGTTTTTCAGTTGAGTCGTCTTTTTTATTTAATTAGTATAGTGTATTTTCATGGTACTGACGTTTTTTGGATGAGTCAGTTCTGCACTTGTAAGTATGCGCTGTTTTGTTTGGGGAAAAAAAAGGATTCGGGTTATTTGAAGCAGCCGAAACTGCAGTTTGAAAATTTGACGTTGTGTGTATCGCAGTATTTTCGGAAGGGGATACGGCTGAACTGATATTTATTGCAGAGTGCCATAGCCTGGGCGCAGCTTATGGTTTCTTTGATGCCGGATTCATCTATGGCTTTTTTATAGAATTTTGGGTCGTCGTTCATTGATTTATGATTATCTGCAAAAATACATAAGGTCATCGACATGAGGTTTCTGATTTTTTGCGGGTGCGTTCTCGGGGAGGGGTCTGTTTTTCTGTCTGTTTTATGTTCTTAAAAAGAGAGCGCATATTCAGTCAGGGTTTTTGTGTGCTGAATTAATTGTTTTTTCAGGTATTATGTTGGTAATTTTGCTGTATCTGATGAATAATTCGGGATATCTGGTGATTATTTGTCTGCGGCCTCTGAGTGGGTACCGGATTTCTTCTGACTTTTCCGTTTTTTCCGGTATGAAATTATTATGTGCATTATCTGTCAGTTTTTGAGCAAATATTTATAACATCAGGAGATAATTATCCAATTAGTCAGGAATAGTGTGTGAAATATAATTTTCAGCAAATTTCTGTTGTAGGAATCGTATGACTGTTCAAATCACATTTCCCTATACCATTGAGATCAGTTCGTGGAGTCTGATCCGTCCCTTCCTCTGGATGATACTGGGGGGGGTCACTATTATATTGTATATCGGCTGGCCGATTTATCTGTTCGGGCTGATTAC
>DATESH010000186.1:0-12743 GCA_035270965.1 Methanocorpusculum sp. | reverse complement strand
AATCAGAGATAAACCTTATTATCTAATCTGCTGACATGTAATAGATAAAAATCATGAAAGCTGTCTTAGGACTAGAAGATGGGACAATCATAACCGGAACCGGCTTTGGCGTTGAAGGCTCTGCTTCCGGGGAAATGGTTGTCAACCTTGTATCCACAGGATACATGGAAGCTCTTAGTGATCCGAGTGTATCCGGACAACTACTCATGTTCGGCTACCCATTAATCGGGAACTATGGAGCAAACAAAGACCAGCTCCAGCATGACAAAGTTCACGCTGCGGGAACAATTGTGCGTGAACTCTGCGTTCACCCGAAACACCAGCCGTCACTTGGTGAATTCTTTGAGGAAAACGACCTCATCGGAATTGAAGACGTTGACACCCGGATGCTTACCATAAAGCTGCGGGAGCAGGGCGTCATGCGTGCTGCTCTGATTACCGGTTCTGACGACGGATACAAAGCCGTCAGCATGGCACAGAATGCCCCGGTTCAGGAAACCCGTGAACTTATTCCAGGCGTAACCTGCGCTGCTCCTTACCATATCCCGGGTAAAGGCAAAAGAATTGCAGTACTTGACCTTGGATGCAGAAAATCCATATTCACCAGCCTCAAAAAACGCGGTGCAGACATCTACGTCTATCCGTATGGAACCTCAGCCGATGTAATCCTTGCCGACAAACCGAGTGCCCTCTTCCTCACCAACGGTCCGGGCTATCCGTTTGCCGCACCAAAAGCAATATCCTGTGTGAAAGATATCCTTGGAACTATCCCAGTACACGGAGTCTGCATGGGTACGGAAATCATCGCCGCAGCTCTCGGAGGTCAGGTTGAAAAACTCAAACTTGGTCACAGAGGAGCAAGCCAGCCTGTCAAATTCTCAGACGGTACGGTTGCCGTCACTTTCCAGGGACATGGATACGCCGTAATCGCCGACAGTCTCCCTGAAGGCTGTGAAGTCAACTGTGTCAATGCAAATGACGGCACAGTCGAAGGTTTCGTCAACAATGACCTTGGAATTTACTGTGTGCAGTTCCATCCCGAACACGATGGAATCTACGACGGTGTGGAAAAACCAATTTACGATATCATGTACAGAGGAATCCCTGATGCCTAAAAACGCCTCACTTAAAAAAGTCCTCCTCATTGGATCAGGACCTATTCAGATCGGACAGGCAGCTGAGTTTGACTACGCAGGAAGCCAGGCATGTAAAGCTGTGCGTGAAGAAGGAATTGAAGTTGTGTTAGTCAACTCCAACCCTGCAACAATTCAGACAGACCCTGAAACCGCCGACAAAGTATATGTTGAACCGCTGAAAGCAGAAATCATCGCTGAAATCATCAAAAAGGAAAAGCCTGACGGCATTCTCTCCGGCATGGGCGGACAGACAGCTCTGAACCTCACGGCCGAACTCTATGAAATGGGAGCCCTTGAAGGTGTCCAGATTCTTGGAACACCGATTGACGCAATCTATAACGGAGAAGACCGTGACCTTTTCAAGAAGCTCATGCTTCGAATCGGTGAACCGGTTCCAAAGAGTTACATCTTAACCAAAATAGAACAACTCGACGAAGCCTTTGCGGAAGTTGGTCTTCCTGCAATTATCCGTCCAGCATACACTCTTGGTGGAAGCGGCGGAGGAGTTGCCAACACCAAAGAAGAACTGAAAAAGATTGTTGAATATGGTTTAACAAAGTCCCGGGTTCACCAGGTCCTGATTGAAGAATCAGTCAAAGGCTGGAATGAAATCGAGTTCGAAGTCATGCGTGATGCAGCTGATACATGTATTATCATCTGCGGAATGGAAAACGTCGACCCGATGGGAATCCACACCGGAGAATCCGTTGTCGTTGCACCGATTCTCACACTTACCTCTGACGAGTTCGGCATCATGCGGCGTGCCGCAATCAAAATCATCCGTGCACTCAACGTCCAGGGTGGATGTAATGTTCAGTTCGCATTTAACAACGGTGACTACCGGGTAATTGAAGTCAACCCGCGTGTCTCGCGTTCATCAGCTCTTGCCTCCAAAGCAACCGGGTATCCGATTGCCCGTGTGGCGGCAAAAGTCGCTATCGGTCTCCATCTTGATGAGATCAAGAACACCGTCACGGGATGCACTCCCGCCTGTTTCGAACCGGCAGTTGACTATGTCGTTGTCAAAGTTTCAAGATGGCCTTTTGACAAATTCAAGACAGCCGACCGCACACTTACCACCTCTATGAAAAGTACTGGTGAAGTCATGGCAATTGGAAGGACCGTGGAAGAGGGATTCAAGAAAGCTCTCCGCTCACTTGATACCGATATCTATCGTCACACTGACTTAAACGAAATCAAGATGATTCTTTCCCGCCCGACCGACGAGAGATTCCCGACCCTCTTTGATGCATTCCGTCTTGGAATGACCGTTCAGGAAGTTTATGATCTCACCCAGATTGAACCGTTCTTCCTGGAAAAAATCCAGAATGTCATAGACATCGAACTTGAACTTCGTGAACACCCGACCGAAGAACTCGTCAAGACCTCAAAGAAGTTTGGTTTCTCCAATGCTGAAATCCGCGAACTTACCGGATGGAACATCTACAAGATTGAGAGCCTTGTCGGTCTTCCGACCTACAAGATGGTTGATACCTGCTCGGCAGAGTTCGCGGCAAAAACTCCTTACTACTACTCCACATGGGAACAGGAGTGTGAACTTCCAGTATCCGACAAGAAAAAAGTTCTCATTCTCGGTTCCGGTGCGATTCGTATCGGTCAGGGTATCGAGTTTGATTACTGTACAGTCCACGCAGTCAAGTCACTGCGTGAAGAAGGAATTGAAGTCCACGTCTTAAACAACAACCCGGAGACAGTCTCAACCGACTTCGACACTTCAGACCGCCTCTACTTTGAACCGATGCAGCTTGAGGATGTTGTCAACATCCTGAGAAAAGGCGACTACGACGGTGTAATGGTTCAGTTCGGTGGTCAGAACTCCGTGAACTTAGCAATTCCAATCCAGGAAGAGATCAAACTCTTTGGCCTGAAGACAAAAGTCCTCGGTACAAGCCCGGACAACATGGATGTCGCGGAAGACAGAAACAGGTTCAGCGTTCTTCTGGAAAAGGATAATATCCTCTCACCGATGAACGGTTCTGCTTACTCCGAGAAAGAAGCCTATGTAATCGCAGAGAAAATCGGATACCCGGTTTTAGTCCGGCCAAGTTACGTTCTTGGCGGCAGAGGAATGGAAATCGTTCACGACGAACTCGAACTCAAAACCTACATCAAAGAAGCAGTTCGTGTCTCCAACACCCATCCGGTCTTAATCGATCGATATCTCAACAACGCTACTGAACTGGATGTGGATGCAGTTTGTGATGGAACCGATGTTCTCATCGGCGGTGTGATGGAACATATCGAAGAGGCCGGTGTCCACTCCGGAGACTCCGCATGTGTCATCCCGACCCAGACACTCACCCCTGAGCAGATTGCAACCGTCAAAGAATACACCAGAAAGATTGCAATCTCTCTTGACGTGATTGGTTTAATCAACATTCAGTTTGCCATCCAGAATGGAATCGTCTATGTTCTTGAGGCAAACCCGAGAGCAAGCAGAACCGTTCCATTTGTTTCAAAGGCAACCGGCATCCCTCTCGCAAAGATTGCAGCCAAACTCATGATCGGCAAGAAACTTGCAGACCTTCACTACACGGAAAAAGAGATTAAACACGTTGCAGTAAAGGAAGTTCTTCTTCCATTCTCCAGACTTCCCGGAGTCGATCCGATTCTCGGTCCGGAGATGAAGAGTACCGGTGAAGTCATCGGTATTGATTATGATTTCGGCAGAGCATTCTACAAGGCAAGCCAGGCAGCAGACAACACCATCCCGCTGAAGGGAAATGTGTTCATCTCGGTCACAAATGAACAGAAGACAGATATTCTGCCCATTGCCCAGAAACTCTACGACCTCGGCTTTTCACTCTACGGAACAGAAGGAACAGTCAAGTTCCTTGCCCAGCAGAATATCCCGATGAATCTTGTCAGAAAGGTTCAGGAAGGTTCGCCGAACATTCTGGATATGATTCGCGCACTGGATGTTGATTTACTTATCAACACACCGGGCGATAAGAATGCACGTGCCGACCATCTGCAGATTATGCGGGCAAGTATCGACTACTCGATTCCATACATTACCACGCTCTTCGGGGCGGAAGCGGCAGTACAGGCAATCGAGTCGATGAAGACGAACAAGGTTACCATTGAACCTTTGAGTCACTACCTTAACCTATAATCTCTTTTACTTTTTTTTGTCGTCCTGTTATGAGGACAAGGAATGTTGTAAGGACTGCAAGCACAAGGCAAAGACCGAACCCTGTCTGATACCCGGCGAACATTATGACAACCCCGCATATAAGCGGTCCCGATGCCTGACCTATATCCATTATAGAGGAAAGGGCACCAAGTGATGCTCCGAGTTCATCCTTTTTCGCTGTATCAGCCGCATAAACGTTCGTTGCCACGGTTGAAAGCGACATGCCGATTCCAAACACACAGCTTACAGCGAGCAGTATCCAGAAATTCTGAAAAAGTCCGATAGCACCAAGAGAAATTCCGGTGATAAGCATACCTGCGGCTATTTGCTTTTGCGTATTTCCGCGGTCTGCCAGTCTGCCGAAGAATGGTTTTGTCAAGGCAATGATCACAACCTGCACTGCAAAGATAATTCCTGTCTGCCATGTCGGGACACCGCTTAAAAGGAGATAAACCGGCAGAAATGTTTCGAAGGTCCCATAGCAGAAATAGGTAATCATTTCTGCTGTGGATGCTGCCCGCAGACCTTTGTTGGAAAGGAACGCCTTCAGGCTTCTGGTAAAATCGGCAACCGTGACCTTACTGACTGGGCCATTTGAATCGCGGAAGAAGAGTATCAGAATGAATACCGGAATTGCTGCACAAAATGCTGCGAGATACACCATATGATATGCGGTATTTCCCGGAGTAAGGGCAAACAGCGTAAGAATAAATCCGCCAATCAGAGGTGCGGCACTTCTTCCGGCAAGCGTGGCAGAACTGTATGTCCCCATCATCGTGCCTTTATTTTCGCCGAATTTTTCAGCTATTGCGGCTCCTACCACCGGTCCGAGAATTGCGGTTGCCAATCCGTGAAAAAATCTGACGGGTATGAGAAAGATTGGATCTGCTATCAGAAGATAGAGCAGAGGTGCGGTTAGAAAAACACAACCTGATGCTATGAGGAGTTTTCTCCTGCCGATTTTGTCGGATACCACCCCTATTGGAAAACTAAAGAGAATGCCTGCAAGCGGGGATATTGCGGCAATCAATCCTAGGTATGCGTCTCCTGCCCCAAGTGATGTTGCGTAAAGCGGAAGAACCGGATTCTTTGAAATGGTTGTTGAAAATATCGCGAAACAGCCGATAATACTGAAGTAGATGAGGAACTTCTTCTGGACCTCTGACATTTGAAAAGGTATTCTCCTCTATTCTATATAAGGACCAAGTATTACCGACACAAATAATACCTCGCCGGTTAATCAATAATTATATGTGTTCAGCAGGCGGACCGGTCGATGTCGACCTCGACGACCCGTTAAAGGGCAGAGGTAAGCGATACAAATGTAATGAGTGCGGGGCATCATTTACGGGACTTGGCAAACATCCGATGTGCCCCACCTGCCAGTCAGAAGACGTTACTGAGATGTAACTTCATATGACTGGTGAAATTCGCATTCCGTTCAGAGGTGACCAGCCGTTTATCGTGAAAGGAACCTCCTCTTTTCTTTTAGTTAACAGAGCCTTTGAAAAATTTCCTCTTCTCATCGAAACCGAAACAGAGGAAATCGTTCAGGGCGTTTACCCGGGAGATTTGATTATCGTGTCAGCTCCGGAAGGAGGAGATATTTTCCCGGCTCTCTATCTTTTAGAGTTGGTCCGGACACATCATCTGCCGGTAATCGCTCTCCCGAAAACCCACCCGGCAGGGAAACGGCTCTCGTATGTCATCTCAGCCGCAGAAAAAGTCGAGATGCGCTGCGATATCAAACGGGGAACCCACCCGGAGCAGAATCTCCTCTGTTCAGCCGACGAGTTTACCGGTATGGTCCTTTTCGCAGACGGCGAAGAACTCGTCATAAAAAATGCATGTGCAGAAATTTCCGTGTCCCGCATTCAGTGGGAGTCCTCATTTACTGAAAAAAAGATAACTGTGTGAACTCAGGTCCGCACTGTTTCTCTACCCGAGGCATTGTTTCAAATTTCCATACGGTGGGGTTCAGTCGGTTGTGTGTTGAGCAGATTCTTTCCAGTAAGCCTGGTAATGCACGAATTCTAAAAAAAGAGCACTTATCCGAATTTATCGGATAAGAGCTGCTGAACGAGCTGCAGCTGAGCTGACAGACTCGGACTTGATAATCTCAATTCTGCGAATCGGGAAAATCGGTTTGCATGCCTCGAACATCTTCTTGGAAAGATCGCCCTTCAGCATTGTGGATACAAAGGTCTCAAAGTCTGCTTCCTTTGCAGCGTCTTCTACAACCTTCACCATCATTGCACGAATCTCGTGAACCTGGGAAAGTCTTGCGCGATTAATGGTAAATGCAGTGATAGTAACCTGCAGTTCACGGTCACTTCCAAGGGGAGTGATAGTGATAGTGCTGTCGATACGGGAGGCCCGTTTCTTTACCATTGCACGAACGAACTCTTTCGTCATTTCATGACCGTTGAACTGGGTGTATGCTGCATCTCCGCCAACGTTCATAATTTTAAAAGATGTACGAACATTCTGTTTGGAATAGTCCTGGATTAACTCACCGAGACTTACCGTCATTACACGACCCGGAATGTTTTCCGGATTTGAAGAAATAATTTCTCCAATGAACTGCTTACCGAGGAACTCCGGAGCATAGACCTTAATCCAGCTCTTTGCCTTCCATCCCTCAAGTTTGCGTCCGCCACTCTGCTTTTTTCTTGCCATGGTTTATTCACCTGAATTATTTTTTACTGTATTCTCTTCGCAGATCGTCTCAACGAGCCTTTCTGCGACCGAGAGATTCATCAGATAATCATCAATTGTCGCAATAATCGACCGGAGCGATTCACCGCTCACCTTCGCCACAATACATCCATCTTCAAAAGATGTCTCAATGAATCCGCAATTATCCGGAGAAAGAGATTTCTCAATCTCATCCGCACTCAGATTCTTCGACCGTATTTCGCCCGAAATCTTCATACAAATGCCTCCAGGGATTTGACAAACTCAGCCTCGCATGCAAGAGGAAGTTCTCCTCCGGCACGGGTCTTATGACCTCCGCCGGTCCCGCCAAACGTCTTTGCGGCAGATACAATGAACTGCTCGAAATCAACGTCTGCCGATAAGGGCGCACGGGCAGACACCTTAAGATACGAATCCGCTCTGCCAAGAACAAAGACTGGTCTATTCTCTGAATTGGCAAACATGTCAGCGACATCACTTGCCGTATCAGCAGAATTTACCATCCACGCATTCTTTGCGACCTTCTTCGCCGCACCCGCTGACTCGATTACCCTTTTCTTAAAAGAGAGGGCAGTCTCCCAGCCTTCTTTCAGAAGGGAAGCGTCGCCGCATGCCAGCCCGAAAGCGAGATCGGTTCTGCCTGCTTTTCCGCAGGCATCAACGACCATCGTTAGGGAATATGCATTCCGGATGACTTCCCGCTCAAGACTCCAGCAATCCCCGTACAGATTCATCAGGGCATCATACGAAGCATTGGACCGTGCAATAATCTCTGATAAAAGACACCCGAGATACTTCTCATCCGACGTCTTGCCAGAGCATATTTTCATAATATCCTCAGCCTCCTCACTGTTTCCGGAAAGACCCGGAAGATAGGGGAGAGACGCAGATTCAATCTGCTCTTTGGTTGTCCTGCCGGCAAGAAGAAGTCCTCTTCCCGGATTAATCAGGTTATTTGCAATACCCTCGCCGATGATTTTTTCATTCATCCCGGTAAGTGTCTGTCTGTCTCCGATAATGCCAAGAAGAACCAGACCGGCAAGGTCACGGTTATCTAAAAGAGCATTGGCAACTAGGTAAGCGCAGCCGGCAGCGGAAAGGTCCGTTTCGCCGTCTACGCCGGAAAGTCGCGGGTTTATATGGTATTGGGATGTGTTGTAGGGCACGTGGTGATCGATAATCATCGTCGTCTCCGGCAGACCGGTGCACGACGCACCTAAATCACACAGAAGGGAAATGTCCGGGTTTGTGACATCCGTGTTCGTAAGAACCGGTAAAAACCGGAGCCGGAACGCGATGCCTGCTCTTTTCAGGGCAATGGACATAATCGCCGCCGAGGCTATTCCGTCTGCATCGTGATGGGCATACATTTCCACGTACTCCATCCCTTTCAGGCGGTCAGCGATTTTTTTGGCGGCTTCTTCAAGTGACATAGGTAATGATGATTTATCTGGACAGAAGAATCTCTGCAGTCTCCGGCTTGTAGACCCAGCCCGCTGGTAAACGTTTGGTACCTGTATAATACCTGACAAGTCTGCGGACTTTTGCTTCAGTCAGATGGAGCTGACGTTTGTTGTGAAGATCTTTCTTATTTTCAACAAGGTGCTTTCTCATGCCGAGAGCCTTGTGCATAAGGTTACGCAGATCTTCAGGGATTTCAGTGTCCATGTTGTTTTCACGAACAATGGCGTTGATTCTCTTGCCCGTTACAAGTTTTACATTCGGGACTCCGTGTTTGTCACGGAGAACAAGGCCGATCTGTGCACAGGTTAAGCCTGCTTTGCGCATCTCGATGATTTTACCCTCGATCTCTTTGACATCGGAGTTTGACCATGCCGGAATTTCTTTTCTGTATGGTCTGACAGAGGATGATATACCTCTTCTTCTAGCATGCATTCGTGCCATAATTTATCACCTCGCGAAAGGACTGTTCACCCACCGTACCGGGTGGAAAACCAACCTGACGACGTATTCGCGGATACTGTAATTTGTCAGGTATGATTGTAAGTCACGAAAAGAGCAGCATGTATAATACAGCCGACTCGTCGTAATCCCATAGCCAAAAGGCAGTGTCATTGTAGACAGACACGTCGGACTTACTTCAGTCAGCACCTAAGTGCTTCGTATCTATAGGAGGGGATTAATAATAAGGGTTTGGGGCAAAGTACTTACTACGAGTATGTCGGAATATGATGTTATAATCGTGGGAGCGGGACCTGCAGGGCTTTTTTGTGCGGCAAATCTTGCGCCGGCAAAAGTACTCATTCTGGAAAAAATGAAACTTCCAGGGCGGAAACTTCTGCTTTCCGGCTCAGGTCAGTGTAATCTGACACACGCGGGAGATGTGAAAACATTCACTGCAAATTATGGTGATCACGGTTCGTTTGTAAAACCTGCTTTGATGGCGTTTTCAAATCAGGCAGCGATGGATTTCTTCGAAAAACACGGTGTGCCTGTTCAGACGAACGAAAACGGCAAAGTATTCCCTGTTTCACTTCTCGCAGATGATGTTTTGGATGCGCTGCTCGCTGCCTGCGATGAGGCTGGTGTGGAAATTTCATATCGTGAGGCTGTGAAATCAATATCCCCCGCGCAAGGGGGCTATGTTGTCCAGACGTCCGTTGCCGTGTATCATACGAAATTTGTGGTGATTGCGACAGGAGGAATGTCGTATCCGGTAACCGGCTCAACAGGTGATGGTTACCAGCTTGCTGAAGGTCTGGGTCACTCAGTCATCCCGCCCGAACCATCTCTGACACCCGTATATGCGGCAGATCACATTCTCCGTGATTTATCAGGCATTTCCCTTTCGGCTAAAGTCGCCATATGGCATGAAGGTAAGAAGCTCATTACAAGAGAGGGTGATCTGCTGATTACCCGGTTCGGGTATTCGGGTCCGGTCATTCTGGATGCTTCCAGATGGATGCGTGCGGGTGATGTGCTGAAAATTGCCTTTACGCCCCTGTCCTCGGGTGAAGTGGATTCTCTTCTCAGGGAAAGGACTGTTTTATCCGGAGGAAAGCTGGTCTATAATCTCCTGTCAGGTTTATCCTGTCCCGAACGTCTTTTGCGTGCTCTTGTTTTTGCGGCAGGAATCCCTGAGGAAACGACCGGGGCACAGCTCACGGCAAAAATGCGGGGTGCGCTTGTTGCAAACCTGACGGAGTTCCCGGTTTTGATTGACCGGCCGGGCGATTTTGGCGTGGCTATGTGTACCGCGGGCGGTGTTTCCCTGACTGAAATCAATAAGAAGACCTGTGAATCGAAGGTCGCGACTGGTATTTTCTTCGCAGGAGAGGTCCTGGATCTGGATGGAGATACGGGTGGATACAATATTCAGGCGGCCTTTTCCACGGCGTTTGTTGTAGCAAAAAAGATTCTCCAGATGTTGTGCGCGTGAACGTGATTCACCCCTGATTTTCAGGTTTGGGTTCGTTTCCTGTTTTGGATGGAGAACATCATTCCATAATGTTTAAATCACTCCGGGTTGTATGTTGTTATCGCAATCTTTTGTTGCCTCAGTGGCTTAGCGGTATAGCGCGTCCTTGGTAAGGACGAAGTCGCGAGTTCAATTCTCGCCTGAGGCTTACTTTTCTGAATTTATTATTAACTTGATTGTATCAATCCAATGATTTTGAGGATATTTTTCTTCAATTCATTTTAGAACCAAGGGAATTTGATTGTTTTCTGATTCAGGGGTGCGGGATGGGAAAGAACGGGTGCTGACTTGCCGAAAAGAGAACGTATTTGTCAAATGGTTTGTCAAGTGTTTCCGGGCTTATTTCGGGAATCTGAGTGATATTTTGGGTTCGATTTAGGTATTTGACAATTTGATCCATTTGACAAAGATGAGGGAAGAGGAGGGGTTGGATGGTCCGGTATGCCGGGTATGCAAAATCTCCGGGCTTCTCTCTCTATTTTGTGTAAAATAGTAAAATATAATAAATATAATTATAATTAAAGTTATTTTTAGATTTAAAGGAAGATACGGGGTTTTTGTTGTTGTCAAACGATTCTGCAAGTAGTTGACAAGTCGGCAAATACCCTTGGGTGATGCCGTCACTTTTCCGGATGAACAGGATGTCGTGCCCGGTTTTTGTTTTCCCGCATCCCTTTTATTCCCGCGAAAAGATAATCTATCAGAGTGAACCGGCAATGATAATCAATACCGGAAGCAGGACAGATATCCCTGCATTTTTCAGCGAGTGGTTTTTTCATCGTATTCGGGAAGGGTATGTTCTTGTTCGAAACCCGTATTTCCCTCAAAAGGTTACGAAATACCTGCTGAACCCGGATATCGTGGACTGTATCAATTTCTGTACCAAAAATCCCGCGCCGATGCTTACGCGGATCCATGAACTGGATAAGTTCGGTCAGTTCTGGTATGTCACTATAACCCCATACGAAAAAGAAATCGAACCTCATGTCCCTTCGGTCGAACGAGTGATCGGTTCATTTCGGGAACTATCCGAAATAGTTGGATTAAATCGTATCGGCTGGAGGTATGACCCGATTTTTCTGACGGAAAAGTATTCCCCTGAGTATCATATCGCTTCGTTTGAAAAAATGGCGGCAGAACTTTCCGGATATACCGATGTATGCGTAATCAGTTTTCTTGATCTTTATGAGAAAACCAGACGGAATTTCCCTGCCGGAAAAGAAGTGGAACAGAAAGACCGCATAACTCTTGGAAAAGCATTCTGTGAAATCGGCCGCGAATACGGGATAAAAATAAAATCCTGTGCGGAAGGATCGGAACTCTCACCCTACGGCGTAGATTGTTCAGGATGCCTTACCCGGGAGGTTCTGGAACGTGCAATCGGTCAGAAACTTCGTCCAGGTTTTGGCAGCACATCGACGCGCAGTTCCTGCTCCTGCCTGCTGAACGGTGATATCGGTGTCTACAATACCTGTGGTCACGGGTGTGTGTACTGTTATGCCAATTATGATTCAAAAACCGTCCGGAAAAACAGGGAGCTCCATGACCCTTTCTCACCATTTCTCATCGGGACCCGGAAAGATGGCGATGTGGTGACGAATGCCCGTCAGATTCGGTTGCGTGACGGTCAGACGCCTCTCTTCTGAGCATTTTTCCAAAAAGAATGTTCAGTCCCCCACCCCGGGCTCTCCCGGATTCATCAGCTTTTTTCGGGTATTGCATAAGATCGAGGTCTGCCCGGATTAAAAATTAATGTATATTCCACGCACCAAAATGTTAAATATGTTTTACTTAGATATATATTTCCAAATGAGAGAAAAGGATCAATTGAACCCTGCAAAAACTGCTGTGAGAACACGCGGACCTCTGGCTCTCAGAAATTATTCTGGGAGCCCGCTGCCCGTTAGGGTGAGATAATGAAACCATCTGAAAAACGGATTCTTATCATCATGTTAGTTCTTCTGGCACTCGGAATTGTATTTGTCAGTCTCATTCTGTTTGCTCCCGGCATTCCCGGGTCCACAGAAACGGACAATGTATCGGATTACGGTCTTAGCATAGATGTCGCATACTCAGCCAGAGACCTTGATCCATCATATGACGAAAATTCCGCGACCCTCATCTATCTTGCTGACGGAGCAAGTTATGTTGAAGGATCCGGGGCCTCGGTATATGGTGATGTAATAACCATCACCAATGAGGGCACGTATATCGCACGCGGAAGTCTTTCCGATGGACAGATTGTCATATCTGCCGGTGAGAGTGATAAGGTTCAGCTCGTGCTTGACGGTGTTGTTATCTCCTGTTCGGATAA
>DATESH010000185.1:0-4684 GCA_035270965.1 Methanocorpusculum sp. | reverse complement strand
CACATACACCTTTGCCAGATTTAAGTTTGATTGTATTTCATCTTGAAATGGACGGATATTTTCGTTAAACTCAGGAAAAATGCGATTCGTGGAAATTCGCGATTGCGTGCAAGCCAAAGGCTTGCGTGCCGCCTCAAGCGGGTCAAGCCCGCTTGGGCTTATTCGCGGTTATATAATCTCATGCGTCCACACCTCAGATAATAAGTGGTCCCTGTACATCCCAATCCCAAAAAAACCCCGCTCTGGTTTTTCCTCAGCCCCGCCCTGGTTTTTCCTCAGCCGGGCAAGTATCCAGACGACCGCATACATACGTCCCGAATACAACCCGAATACGTCCCGATTTCTCCCTCAAAAAAGCCATCCTTTGCTCCGACCGGTCCCACCCATATCATACCCGGCTCTTTCAATCACACCATCTCCAAGCTGACACGCAGCCGCATCCTGACTCCTGAACGCCTTGCCTGTTTATAGAGATATATATACAGACGGAAAAGAATACTCAACCATAACGAGGACACATATGACACAGGAAAAAGACCAGGCATACACACAAAAACAAGGAGCCTCCGTAATTTATCTTGCCGGCGGCTGTTTCTGGGGACTCGAGAAACTTATGCAGTCCATCCCGGGCGTGACCCGGACCACAGCCGGCTATGCCAACGGAAAATCGGATATTGTCCCGGATTACCAGACCGTCTCCTCCGGGCGGTCAGGATACCGCGAAACCGTGCGTGTCGGGTATGATCCCGAAAAAATCAGCCTTGATGCCCTGCTCTTCGCCTACTTCCGGGTGATAGACCCCACCGTTGAAAACAGACAGGGAAACGACCGGGGCACCCAGTATCAGACAGGCATCTACTATACCGATGACGCGTCGAAAGAGACGGTCATGCGGATCGCAGAGATCGAACGGGAGAGGCATCCGGCGTTCAAAGTGGAGATCGGTCCGCTGACGTCTTTTTATGATGCAGAAGAGTATCATCAGAAGTATCTGGATAAAAATCCCGGAGGCTACTGCCATATAAGGGCAGACGAATTTAAAGAAGCAGCCGAAATGATCATCGATCCGGGAAAGTATCCGCGTCCGGAGACCGAAAAAATCGCCGGGATTTTAGATGAGACCGCGTTTTCCGTGACACAGAAAGGCAATACCGAACCGGCGTTTCAGAATGCGTTCCGGGACCGGCAGGAAAAAGGGATCTATGTGGATGTCGTGACCGGCGAACCGCTGTTCACCTCATCCGACAAGTATCAAAGCTCGTGCGGATGGCCGGCATTTTCGAAAAGCATCGATGAAAACACAATCATCCCGCAAAAAGACAATTCGTTTGGGATGAAGCGGACCGAAGTGAAGAGCAGGGCCGGGAACTCCCATCTCGGGCATGTATTTTCCGGGGACCGGGAATCCCCGAGCGGGACACGGTATTGTATTAATAGTGCATCGCTTCGGTTCATCCCGTATGCGGAGATGGAAAAGGAGGGATACGGATACCTGAAGAGCAAGGTGAAGTGAGGCGGATTGACGGCGCAGCCGGCAATCTTAGCGGAGCAAATCTATGATTTGCGACTGCGGGGTGAGCCCTTAGCCAAGCAAGGCTTTGCCTTGCGACCAAATCTCTGATTTGCGTTTTCGGAGATTTCGTGTGGGGTGTTTTTGGAATCGAAATAGTGGTTTTCGAGTGGAAACCGGGTGATTGGGGGATATATCCCTTCTCACCCAATTTCAAACTGTATATAGTAACAATTTTTTTTCTTAAGCTCATAATATCCGAAAAATAAGTATGTTCCCTTCTTAGCCAAAACATTAACGACAAATATCAACATACAATATGTCAGATATGATAATTTCAATAAAGAACTTCGGTCCCATTGAAACGGCTGAGTTTGACCTCCACCCCCTCACCGTATTCATAGGGGATAACCGGCAGGGAAAAACGATGGCTTTAGTGGCATCAACCGCTATGCTCGGGAATTTGGGATTAAACATATATATTGAACATTATCTCACCCAGCCCGATGCCGGAAAAAAACCGGAACTGGAACAATTATACACAGACCTTATTAGCAGCGGTCATGCGAAAATCAACCTCGCTGAATTCGTGGACAAATACGCACAAAACTATTATACAGCATTAGGTGTCCTTACCCCGGCAAATCTTGAGAAAATACTTGGATATGGCTTGCCTGGGGTCAAACCTGAATTCAAATATACCCTCTCTGAAAAGGACAGGGAAATGTTCCATACAGGGGCTCTAAAAGTGGGTCTGAGTTTGACCAATCCCGGGGTATCTATCAAAATAATCAAAGAAAAAACCGATCCGATACTTCATATCTATACAGAATCTGAAGAAAAAATCACCCTGCCTAAACCTGCCGTAATGCAGACTCTCTTATCTTTGACAGTTGGCACCATCCAAAGAATGTTCCTGCCAAATGTATATCATTTTCCTAGTGAACGTGCGGGATTCACGCAACTTTGGAACCAGATCCAGAAACTTCAGATCCAAAATACACCATCGGCAATACCCAAAAGAGATGAGCCGGGTGACACTATTCCCATACCCTATTCTTTAGCCGAATATCTGAAACTCCTCCAAACCTCTCTCCTTTTCGGCAGCAAAACGCGACGTGACGAATTTCTGAACAGCCGTCCGGAACATGATAAATTCAGAGAACTTGCGCAAATATTTGACACGATCTCTGCAGATACCATATCCCTATCAACGACAGAACCCGTGTTTCCGCGAAAAATCCAGATAAAAGTAGGAGATACTACATTGCCCGTTCCTGCTGCCTCGTCGGGAGTCAAAGGATTGATCGGGCTTTCTTTGTATCTGCAATACAACGCCCAGGCGGGTGATCTTTTAGTAATCGATGAACCTGAACAAAATCTTCACCCCAATCAGCAGCTTGCAATCACAGAATTCATAGCAATGCTTGTTAACTCCGGTATTCGGGTAGCAATCACCACCCACAGTACATTCGTTGTGGAACATCTCCAAAATCTCATACTTGCACAAGACCTCGAAGAAAAAGCTAAGATCGTTGAAGATCTCGTCCTTAAAAACGAAATGGCACTCCTTGATAAAAATGATGCAGGTGTCTATCTATTTGAAAAGGGACATGCTGAAGATATCCTTTGGGATGATGGGCAGATCAACTGGCAAACCTTCTGTGACGCAAAGAGTATAATCGATCGAATAGATCTCAAAATATATCGGCTGAGAAAAGATGAAGATGATAATTCAAAGCAGTCACCCCAATCCTGTGGAAATGTAGCAGAATCAGAGTCGGCATATCAGAGAAAGTAATATGCCGATTACTGCTCTTCTCCAATCGGCATGTATCTCTGAGTCGAAAATCATTGAAAACCATGTTGGCATATCGGTAGATTACAACAAGATAAAGAAACCTCTGGAAAATCTTCTTCTTTTTCACACAGACGGGTCTCACGAATTTCATGATGATTTTCTCCCATCTCTTACGAAGAAACCCTCACCGAAGTGTTGTGATGGTCTGGTCTTTTATATTAACACCGAGAATCCACAATATCCATTGACTATTTGTTTTATTGAACTCAAGGGAAAGAATGTTGATGAGGCTGTTGAACAGGTTCTCGATACATACGATCCCATCAGGACATATCTGAAAGCGGCAGGCATTTCTGAAAGTAAGATCAAATGGAAAGCTGTAATCATATCAAGCAGAGGATGCTCACAAAATAAAGATATGGCAGTCAAACGACTCATGGATAAATTTAATAGAAATAAGGAAGATAATGTCCTTTATAATGTGGCAAAATCTAAAACATTTACTATTACCGATTTCATTACGGCGTAATTATAGATAAAAATAGTTTTTCAGTGCAGTATCAGTCCCGTTTATTTTCCACATGAGTATTGCCAATTTCCCATCCATCATTACTATCCCGTATCCTCAGACAATGAAACTTTTTTGTGCATCTGCGTAATCATCACGCTCATTTCCCCCTCTAAAACGGGTGTTGTCCATCGAATGACAGACATAATCATTCACCCGCCGTTTTTCCGGCCGTAAGATCAACGGGCGAGAATGATTTCCCGCATTCTTCCAATACATTCAGCCAAGGCGGGTCGGACGCTGAAAGCGGCCGACCTTAGCCAAGCAAGTTTTCGAAGGAAACTTGCGACTGCGGGGCGAGCCGACAAGCGAGGGTCGTAGACCCGAGTCGGAGAGCAAACCGAAGGTTTGTGAACAGGCTCGCCCTCAGCCAAGGCGGAGAACGTATGTTCTCTTAGCCGAGCAAACCGAAGGTTTGCGATCAAGGCTTTGATTTGCGACTGCGGGTCGAAGAGATGGTCCAACTGCCTATCCGGATAGCACCGGTTTTATCCTGTTACAATTTCAATTTTAGTTTTCGGGTGTACAGGATATACTCGCAAATCAGAGATTTGGTCGCAAATCAGAGATTTGCTCCGCTAAGACCGGTCCTATGGACCGGTCCGCCTCACAAAACTCCGGCTTCTCCTGCCTTTCTGAAATGCCGGTAGATCTCATGCCTCAGTTCATCACGGATGAGCTTCTTTGCTCCTTCATCACGCATGATAAGTCCCATGAACTGGTCATTCTGCAGATACAAACTGACCAGCTTCTTCTCGAAATCACTGTCAAACTTTGAGGCAAACATATCTTCGGAATTGTTTCG
>DATESH010000184.1:0-10150 GCA_035270965.1 Methanocorpusculum sp. | reverse complement strand
ATCATAACAAATGCGGATGTAATCAGATCGCAGATTGAGAGAGTAACACCCGAAAAAGTCTTTGATTATCTGACGACCCTCAAGACACTGTATGGATTTGAACCGCTGTTGTCACGCGGAATGGTGCCGGTCAAACAACTTATTCCAACCCAGTCCAAAGTGTATATGGATGAACTGGACGGCAGGGCATATGAAATAAAAAAAGGTCTCGCCGAACCGCTGATTGTGGTCAGGAGAGCCGGCAAATATATTTTAATCGACGGACATCACCGGGCGGTAGCAGCCAACCGGATGCGGGTCACGGAACTTGAGGCATACATCCTCGATATTAACTCGGAAACCGAACTTGGTATTGAAAAAACGGCTCGGAACATGCGTCTGTGGTCACTGGATGATGTGCAGATATTAGACGAGTCACGCTGTGCGTTTCTCGCATAACCTTTTTTTTAGAAACTAAACGAACCGTATCTGCCGCCGCCGCCGGGAATCAGAGTGACACGGCCTTCACGCATACGTAAAACAGAATCAGCCACCTCAGGGGAGACATCCGCAAGTTCATCTTGCGGCACATCAAGTAAAACGGCGATTTCATTATCGAACACTTCGATAAATGAATCGTAGAGTACCTTTACTTTTTTTGTGTTCGGGGAAGCAACTCCCAGAACACGGGCGATGACCGGTCCAAGAGGCATCATCTTCAGATATGGCGGGCGTTTTGTCGGAGGGACCGTGGAAAGCTGCTCGGCACGTTCCTTCACACCGAGTTTTATCATTCCCTTGTCATGCGGGCACTTCCAGTGAAGGCGCTCAGCTTCCGCGAGGGAAAACTGGGTATAACACCGCGTACATGCAGTCCGGTTATATTTTCCCTCCTCCGGGAAATATCCTGAATTCAGAACAATCGAACCTTTTGTGATTGCTTCCAGAACGGATTTTGCTGAAGGAGACGAAATATCCATCCGGGTAAATTCACGACCCAGTTTTTCCGGAGCCGCACTGTGAGCATCCGAATTCGTGAGAAACGGAATGTCTGCAAACTCTTCAATTCCTGCACCATACGATGAATCAGCAGAAAGTCCCAGTTCGCAGAACTCGATCGGCTCTTCTCCATAGCAATCCGACGGCAGGTCATACGCGGCGAAAAGAGATGTCCACGGCGTAAACGCATGAGCGGGACCAATCATCCCGCCAAGCTCGTGAACCTCACGGGCAATTTCTTCGCCGTTAAGATACAAATGAGGGCGGCCGGCGGTATTCAGATGACTGCATGCATGGGTAAAACGACTCTGCAGTTCCGCAAACTGGTCAAACGTTTCCATTAAAATAACATGATGAACCCGGGACGCATCTTCCACTTCGACCTGCGGGATGACAACGATACCTGAATCATTCTCCACGAACGGTTCCCACATACGGCGCCACTCCGGATGAAGAGCGTCCCCGCTGCCGATAACATGAAGTCCTTTCGTCCGGCAGACTGCGAGAATCTTTTCAGGGCTCAGGTCTGGTGAAGTCGCTATAGAAAAACGGGAATGAATATGCAGATCCACATTTCTGTGCATTGGATTCATCCGATATAATTCAGGTCTTCGGCATTATTCTTCTGAATAGTTGAAGCAATCGCAGAAACCTCGGTCATCATCTGACTGGCAAGTTCGGCGAGGTCGGTCCTATCTGCTTTGATGCCGGTGAGTTTTTCCAGCACGTTTAGAACAGAAGTTGAACTGACCGGGTCCACCAGATATCCGGATGTTTCACCGAGAAGAACGACACCGTCCATGCCGGCAAGCCGCCCGAGGGTGATTAATAGACCGGCGAGTCCGATGATTCCTCCAACGGGCTCATCTTTATCCAGAATCGCACCGGCTCCGAGAACCTCGTCCTTCAGTTTGGAAGAGGAGAGGGCTGCGAGAACCCGGGGATTATCCACTAACCTGCCCACACCATATCCGCCAAGGGTGTAAATCCGTTGTACGCCCAGTTGTTCAAAGATACGGATATAGGCATCGGCAAGGAGGTAATGACCTTCGGGCGTTGTGCTCTGGCAGTCTCCTGCGAGAAGAAGGACAGCGGGATTATTTTCTGATTCCGGTGCAAAAAACAGTTCATTTCTTGGCAGGCGAAGAACATTATCCTCTGAAAGATACATCTGCGGCGGAAATAATGTTGATGTGAGTTCGACAACTTTCACTGCCGAAAGAACGTGAACAAGGTGATCCGCAACAAGTTTACCAACATGCCCGACTCCGGGGAGTCCGGCAATTAGAACAGGAGATGAATGGGCACAAACATCTTCAACGTACCATCTGACATTTATTTGGTCCATGATTTCACCATCCGTCGGAATTCACCATAGTGATCCTCGGGAGAATATCTTGCAGGATGAACAGATATAGTATCTACCCCGCATTTTGAACATGTTTTCAAAAGAGTGTAGGTGTTACATTCCGGGCATTTAAGAATATGACCCGTCATTGTTCCACCACAATTACTTCTGTTTCCGGATGAGTTTCCCGGATCCTTCGGCACGTTCCATTACACCAATCGCGGCCTCAGCGGCTTTGTCCAGTGCTTTTTCTGCCGATTTATAATCCGGAGCAACAACTTTTACCCGGTAGTGGGGTGCTCCGAGATAGAGAAGTTCAATCTCGGCACCTTCTACTTTCGGCTCGGCACTCCGGAGTGCACGACGGATAATATTGACACCGTCGGGTTTGGTAGAGGTAAGTTCCAGAACCGCACTCACGGTGACTTTGGGGATTTTTACATTTTCCGCTGCTACTTTTGCAAGGGCATCAATTGCCTCTTTCGGCAGGGAAAACTTGGACAGGGTCGCATCTCCGCTGATGACAATGTCTTCAAAAGCTTCGTAAAGCGAACCATAATCTTTATACATCGCTTCTTCGAACTGGTTAATCTCAACCTTTGACTCAGCGGAAGCAAATTCTATCCACTTGTGGGCCTTCTGCTCGTTTTTCCAGTCCTGGATTTTTTCCCGGCGCTGGTGTTCATTGACATCTTTAAGTGAAAGATCGATATGCCCACGGCTTGAATCAACGTGAAGTACTTTACAGACAACTTTCTGCCCTTCACGGATATAGTCCCGGATGTATTTGATCCAGCCTCGGGCAATCTCTGCAATAGGGATTAATCCCTGACGTCCATCATACTCATCCAGATTTACAAATGCCGCGAAGTCCTTGACTTCTGCAACGCTGCAGACAACAAGTTCTCCATCTACGGGCCAGTCTCTTTCACTCATCAGATAGTTTTCCAGATTTATTCAAATGTTTCAACGATTTCAGCTTTGAGGACTGCCTTACCGCCGGTCGGCTCTGCAAGGACACGTCCACATACATTACATTCAACAACGGAGGTTGCTTTTTCGAAAACGAGTTGTTCGTTATCGCAGTCGGGGCATTTTACCTTCAGGAATTTGCTCCGGGTTTCTCGGGATGCTTTTACCATATTACTCACTCCGTAAGTTCGAATTTACCTGCACGGAAGCCTGGTCTTAAATGGGCTTTACCGCATTCTTTGCACCGGTAACGGATGTTGACTTTCTTGGTCGGCTTGTCTCCTCCCGGAACTTTGCCGAACTTACCACGGTTACCAACTTTGCTGCGGCGTGCTTTCTGACGGTCAATCCAGTGGAGACCGGTCGTCTTTCCTTTCTTTACCCTTTCAACCTCGTGCTCGGTGTGTTTCCGGCAGTATGGGCAGTAGGTCATTGTTTTTACTGGTGTCTTCATGAATATTTCCCCCTTTCTTTTTTATTGGGAATACCAAATACCATACTTATTTGCGAAGCCTGATACTTAAGGCTTTGTTGTCTTTACACAGAACATCTGCCATCTGGGATGGCAGCGATACGATATCTCCTGGCGAAAGAGCGTATATTCGTCCGCTATAATCCTGAAATTCTGGAAGATTTTCTTGTACCGCTATTATACGGTATGACTCGGGAGCAGTGGCATCGGCGGACGTAACGTTCACTTCATCTGCGCAGACCTCATCCCGGGCATCGTTCACAGGTCCCGGCACAACTGGAGCTTGTTCTGACGAGACCTCTGCTGGAACGAAATGGTATGCAGTGGTCTCTAATGTTGGTCTCCCATCTAAAAGAGTTTTTCTGCATGACATGGCCGATTCATAGACAATGTCGAACAAAGCACGCTCTCCGGCAACCATCATCCGGAGTTCTTCGCGGTTGATTTCTTCTCCATTTGCCCGTGCAAGGGCGAGAGCGAGAATTTTCCGGGTCCTGACCGCATAAAGGTCACGAATGTATTCGCGCAGACTTTCGCGCTCTTTCAAAAGACTCTGGGCACCCTCCCCGAACGGATCCTGATGAGATGTCACCTGTGTATAAAGGCTCGTGATATCGGCACGGATTTCCTCGTAAAGGGTTGCCGGAATCTCCGAAAGAGAGCCCTGATCACGTTCATCAATCAGATACCCATGCAGATCGGAGATAGTAATCCTGCTCATCTATACTCCTCCGGATAATTCTGCGATTCCCCTGCAGCAAAGGAAAACACCAAGTGCCTCGGGCACGGTGTTCTGACCGGCAGTAAGTGTGTAGGTGTTTCCAAGAAGCGACATGGACAGGTTGAACGCGCAGTCTACCGACACACTTCGTTCACCGAATACTACCGCGTCAATGAGCGGATCAAAGGCGTCCAGCTGGTCGACGGCAAGCGGGACCACACGCATTCCTGACCCGCCGTGAAGGGAACCGGGGTGCCGGATCAGACGTTTCACATCGGTTGTTACCGGTTCGTCAACCTGCGCGGCACGGGAGAGAATTCCCTCCTGGAACGGTGCATTTTCAGAATTGGCGATTGCCCGGATCACTTTGTTTGCAAGAAGCTTATCTGGTTTTTCCCTGAGCAGCTTCTGCGCAGTACCGATATTTTTCAGGAATCCGTTCGCATCCTTTTCTGAAATTCCGGACAAACCAGACAGATAAGAATAAGCATCCATGGCTGGTAATCCCGCAATCCGGGACAGTTCATCCTCCAGCGCTTCATGATATCTGACCTGCCATCCTGATTTTTTCGGCGACCCGAGCATGGTATCAAAAGAGAGTCCGGTCCCGGAAACATAATTGGCCAGTTCGCGGCGCTCGCTTGTGTCCCACCCCCTTACCGAAAGCAAAGGGAGATGAATATGATATCCGCGCCCGCCGGAAAAGTTGATATTCAGGTCACGTCTGGCAAACCCGAGTTCACCTGTGAGCATATCGATGAGTTTGTAAAGGTCCTCTTTGACACGTGCGAGCATGACATCATATGGACCGCGGACAATATGATCCGCATCCAGATCAAAGATAACATCGGCACCAAGCCACTCCTTGTCAGCCATCTGAGCTGCTCCGGGATGGGCATAATATGCCGATGAATAATAGACATGGGCAGGGACCATACTTTTCAGATACGTGGAGACCTCTTCCGGCGAAGTGAATGAAATGTGACGCCGCATTCCAACTTTTTGATTCGTGCTGAAGAACAGAAATCCCCACTCTCTTTCAGTTAAAGACTCGGGAGTATAAACCGCGCCCGCTCCCTGGAGTTCTCCGTTATAATACGCGGAAAAACGTTGTCTGAGGAATTCGAGAGTGGCTGGTTTCATAGATTCTTAATCATATATGGACCTTTACGCACATATCCCTGTCTATAATAATAAGGTCTTACGCCAACCCCGCTCATGATGGCCAGGGAGTGATATCCCGCTTCCTGCGCCATTTCCTCGGCGCGTGACAGTAGATTATGACCATAGGACCTGTGCTGGCGTTCGTCTCCGGAACCATGTTCACCAAGAGGCACCATGCTTCCGTACACATGAAGTTCACGAACCAGAGCGGCTCCATCAAGTTCCGGCCTGAACACAGTTCCCGGATACCGCAGACGGACAAATCCTATCAAAGCTTCGCCGGCAACCGTTGAGAGGAAATGCTCAGTTCCTCCACAGCATTCATAGGTGAGAATCTTGTCCTCCTCAACGGCATTACTCGGATGCCGGCCAATCTCCCTGCACCGGATACAGTGACACGTTCCGCCCGTTTCCTTCAGGCGGGCTTCCGCCATCTGACGAATGTGCCCGTGCCTCGAACCGGAAACAATGAGTTTCGCCGGAATATCACGCTGAACCCTCTGGAGCCGCACATATTCCGGAAGTTTGCTCTTTGCATATGCAAGCAGATTGACAAGATCATTCTCATCATAGGTTACATACTCCCCCGTCTTCCAGAGTTCCTCAAGTTCGGCACCAGGGGTAACCAGTGTCGGATAAATTTTCAGGAAATCCGGACAGAATCTCGGATCGGTAAAGAGCTTGTCAAACATCTGCCGGTCGCGTTCAAGCGTGCTCCCGTAGAGATTCGGCATGACATGGAAACCGACTTTAATACCGGCATCGCGGAGAAGCGTGTTTGCCCGGACACTGTCTGCAACGGAATGTCCTCTCTTGTTTAACGTAAGAAGTTCGTCTTCGGTGTGCTGGAATCCGATTTCCACCTTGGTCACACCAAGTTCAAGCATTTTATTGATATGCTCTTCTTTGCACCAGTCAGGACGGGTCTCGAACGTGGTCGCTATGCATCGTACATCCGAGGTTTCGTTTTCGAGCATGAGCTCTTCAATAGACGAGGCTGCGGATTTATTCCCGGAGAACTCATTCATCCCCCGGAGACATTCCGAAACGAACCACTCCTGATACTGCACATCACGGGCTGTCATCGTCCCGCCCATGACAATCAGCTCGGCTTTGTCTACATGGTGACCAAGACGTTTGAACTGACCGAGACGGGCAATTACCTGACGGTAGGGATCATACTCATACTGTCTTCCACGAAGAGCCGCGGGTTCCTCTCCGGTATAACTTTGCGGGGAATTGAACACATGGTTGGGACCTCCCGGACAGGGCAGGCATTTTCCATGGGGGCAGGCACACGGAGAGGTCATAACTGCAACCGGAGCAACGCCGGATAGTGTCCGCGTGGGTTTTACCATCAGAACTACACGAAGTGCTTCATATTCATCCTTTTCTGCAGCGGCGAGAATCGACGAATTCTTCGGCATTACGTTAAGAGCATATTTCCGGCAGACAGAGAGTTTGATAGTTTGAAGGTCTGACCCGGGTTTCGAAAAAATGAGTGAGATAATCTCACGATAAATGGTGTGCTCATCCATTGGTTATACGATTTAGTGTTCTACAGCAATGCTCAGGCTTTGTTCCTGCTGGAAGGAGGGCTGAGCGGTTGTTGTTGATTTTTTCATCTCGGTGACGATTTCATTGCCAAGAGTGAGAAGGGCGACACGATGTAGATTCTTATTTTTATGAATGTGAAGCGGGGATATCTGTAATGAATCATATTCTGCAGTATTAACCAGATTCCCAGAGACAGACTCATAATATTTTTTGACCTGGACCATCAACATGTGTAGATGTAGTAATTCTTCCTTTTGCATTCTTTAGTAACACCTCTAATCAAAAAATCTTCTTTACTCATATCAGTCAGTTCGGCACATATAAGTTACTCGTTATGTTTATATTGGGGTTCGTGACAACAGCATTTTTACCGGGGGTAAATCACTGAAAAAGCCGAAACTGTTTTTGATTGAAGAACGACCACAGATTAAGAAGCAGATAGTCAGCGCGTTTTGTCAAATGCGAGGAATATTCTGAGACATGCATATATATGAGAGAGGTCCAGGTGAAACTAATGACTGATAATCTGCGTGAGAAAATCTATGGAGGGCTGTTTGGATGCGCTGTCGGGGATGCTCTTGGAATAACGTTTGAAGGCATGGAAGGGGATGAAAACAGAGTAATAACCATGTCGGGAGGCGGGCAGTTCAACCTCAGAAAAGGAGAGGTATCCGACGACACGCTGATGATGCTCGCCTTAGGTGAAACATACTGCGAGACAGGAGAGTTTGGCAGGGATGTCTTTCTCGGGAAAGTCATCCTCACTCTTCGCGAAGATGACACGACCTTTGGCAGAACAACAAAAACCACCGCCTCGCTTCTTGAACAGGGATGCATTCCGGAAAAAGTTGTATATATTGTTCACACGATTTTTGGAAGCCGGACAAACGGCAGTGTGATGCGAACCATCTCTATCGGACTCGTCCCGCTCGCGGACAGAGATAAAACTGCCCGGCAGGTTTCGGCGTTTACGCATTATGACAAAGACGCCGGAGAATGCTGTGCGATAATCGCAAAAGCCGCCGCAGGACTGGCTGCGGGAAAAACAAAAGCCGAAGTTCTGAAAGAGATCCCCCCCGCATATCTCACGGGAAATCCTGTACCATCCGTAGATGCAGTTGAGGCAACGAAGTGTGCCCTCATGTGTTTTCGCGACGGAAATGATTATGCGGATGTCATTCGAAGAGCATGCGTTCTCGGCGGGGACACGGATACGATCGGATGTATTGCCGGAGGACTCGCCGGAATTCTCTGGGGAGTACCGCAGAAATGGGTTGACGAACTGCTGATAAAAGACAGAATCCTGCGGGTGGCAGAAGGACTGACGAAATCTGTCAGGGATTCCACGGAGGGTGTAAACAGAAGACTGTGAAAACATAATCCCGATTTACACAAAAAGAGATCTGAAAAACAGAGGTTGAAGAGTATTTTGGCAACTCACGTCGGGACGGGACGCATCTCAACAAGTTTCAGATTCTTTTTACCTTTCGGACACTCCGAATAAGGCCCGAGAACTTCCAGAACCACATATCTGCCTTTATCCGTCAGACCGTCAGGATGACAGAACGGATATCCTTTACAAAACACATCATCACATACCGGGGTATAGGTTATCCGTGTTCTCCGGGTCGCCTGACTCGTCGGGATGACAGCAGTAATCGTTGGTTCAGCAACTTCGACTGCCAATGCCCCGCCTTCATGGATAGCACATTCATGTTTTGTTTTCCGGACTGACATGACCCGGTAGCGTTTTCCCTCTTTCAGTTTGGCATTGTGGCAAACCTTCGCCACTTTACATGATTCACACTCGGGAGCTTTGCCTGCATAGACGAACTCGGCACCCTCGTGGGCAAAAACCGAGCCGACAATTGTTACTATGTTTTCTTCATTGTCCATTATTTACTCCTCATACATCTGAGCCACTAATTTTTCTGCCTTCTCTTTGGTGATGTCTGTATCAAAGATAGTGTAACGTTCCGGGCGGATCTCTTTTGCCCGGAGAATTGCCTCGACGATTATATCATCCGGGATGCCAAGTTCCTTCGGCTTGGTCGGAGCGCCGATTATCCGAAGCGAATTCCTGATTTTACGCCAGTCCCCTCCATGCAGATTCATGCTGATGATTGTACCAAGACCGCAGGCTTCCCCATGGAGTGCCATCCCGGGAGCGAGACGCTCAAGCATGTGGGCAAATTTATGTTCACCGCCTGATGCCGGACGGGAACTTCCCGCAATACTCATCGCAACGCCGGACGCAAAGAGTGCTTTCATGACAATCCAGGCCGCATTCTCATCAAAATTTTTAATCTTATCAGCACTGTCGACCATGAGCTGCGCCGTAATCAGTGAAAGAGTCCTGGCATATTCACTAACGGTTTCGCCTGTTTTATTTTGTGACAGATCCCAGTCCAGAACGGCGGTGTAGTTTGCAATCATGTCGGCATACCCGGACGCCATCAGACGACGCGGGGCACTTGCTAAAATTCCTGTATCGGCAATAATAGCCAGCGGAGGATGGGCAGCCACACTGACGTTCCCGTCTTCTGTCATGATGGAAGCACGGGACGAGGCAATACCGTCATGGGAGGCTGCTGTTGGAACACTGATGAACTGAATGTCCAGATTGTAGGAAACGACCTTTGCCGTGTCAATTACACGACCTCCTCCTACCGCAATAATCAGGACGATTCCTTTGTTCCGGGCGAGATCCTCGATTCGTGCAATCTCGTCATAGGTGATGTTCCCAACCAGATCAGATATTACTTCATACCCTTCCAGGAGACGGATAACCCGGGTCCCCACGGTTTTCATCGTGGTGCTTCCCGAGAGAACAAGTAACGGACCTTTGATACCCAGATCGGTGATTACGTTGGGGAGCTGGTGTATTGCATCATGACCGGCGATTACGTCCCTTGGCATCTGAATCCACCGGGATTTG